>NYSJ01000029.1 GCA_002682975.1 Paracoccaceae bacterium | reverse complement strand
AAGAAAGAAAATAGTGATACGGTTGCTTTCAAACGTGAGGGCGAAGGTACACTTCAGTTTAAAACTGGCGAGATAATCTCAGGCGTCTGGACTGGAAACGTGAATGTAAAATCTGCATCAATCCTTGATGAGCACGGTTTCTAATGGATGGGTGATTTACACAAAGTGACTGCTTTATTTCGTATATTTTCCTGATTTATGTGGTGCCCGGGGGCGGATTTGAACCACCGACACGAGGATTTTCAGTCCACTGCTCTACCCCTGAGCTACCCGGGCACTTACGACAAAAGGTCATAGGTGGGCAGTGTGTATGGTAAAGCAAACAAGTTGTCTAGTAGCGTAATTTGATTTTCCAAAAATTCTTCTGAACAATAGTACTCAAAATTCTTAAGAAACTTTTTGTCGTAACAAATCAATAAATCGTTGTCTCTCAGCAACTGGGGATTTTACCGATAACTCGTTGAAAACTTTTTTTGTCAAAAAATAGCCTGTTAATTTTAAACCATCTAAAATGCCATCGGCACTGTCAGGACCTTTTAAAATAATAGGTGGAAGGTGTAATAATTTTGGCGCCCACTCTGCTGCTGCTTCCTCGCTAATGGCACGACCAGTCCTAGGGGAGACATATCGCAGGTTGTCAGTATTTCCGGAAACGGCACATTTCGATAAATCTAGTCCGTAACCAAGTACAGTCAGCAATTCTAGTTCCCAGTGAAGATATGCCAGAGGCCAAATATCAGGTTGATTAAGAAGGTCGAGTAAATCTTCAGTTGTTCTATAAAATTCATCGTAAGCTTGTCTTTCAGGTAATACACCAGACAAAATNGTACTAACAGCCATCAAACCAGCCGTTAGAACTCGATCGCTCATAGCATTAACAATACGAGCCCTGACTAATTCCACTTTAAATGAACCAAGGTGATCTTGTAATCGCGCTCTCCAAGTCAGATCCAGCTGTGCTCCCACCTGNAGTATTGGTGCAAACTTTCGAGATGTTCCNCCTTTAACAACGCCCAAATATCGGCCATGCTTAGGACAAAAAGTATCTATAATTAATGATGTTTCGCCATGTTTTCTTGTAGCCAACAATATTCCGTCTGANCGCCATTCCATCTCGTAAAACTAGAACACTCAGTNAAACTCGTCCAGGTAATTTTGACCGTTTGCACTCTCCACTTCAACTACCCACAAATCTGGGTCGCTAGCTTTTTGCTTTTCGAGTAATTCATCTACGACTATCTCCGTATCTTCCGAAATTTTTACCCATTCATTTTTATTATTTTGNAGATCAAAGGTCTTTTGATATAGCTGTGCAAATCCATCCATTTTCGCTATTTTGATTAAGATAGCNCCTGAATGATCATCGCCGTGAGCCGTAACATATGCAGCTGTAGTTTGAAGCTCTAGCCTTTTTATATAAGCTTGTACCCAAATTTTACTTCTTAAGCGTGCCATTAATTTCCATCATTAAAATCAAGCCCCATTTCGGTATATCTCTCTGCTTCGTTTAGCCACTTTTCACGNACCTTAATCTGACAAAATAAATGTACGCGCTTTCCTATAAAAGCCTCGAGCTCTACTCGCGNCGCTATAGAAATAGCNTTAATGGTTTCACCGCGGTTACCCAAAATGATNCCTTTGTGGCCTNCGCGNGAAACATAGATAATTTGGTCAACCTTTACACTTCCATCTTTTTTNTCAACCCAATTTTCTGTTTCCACAGTTAATTGATAAGGAAGTTCTTGATGTAGTCTAAGAGTAAGTTTCTCACGCGTAATCTCTGCTGCAATCATTCTAAGTGGAAGATCAGCAATTTGATCATCCGGATAGAACCACGGACCATCNGGCATTTTATCTGCTAACCATATCTTTAGATCTTTTGCTCCAAATCCCCGGTCAGCAGAAATNAAAAAAGTTTTTGAAAAATCAAAAAGCTCATTCATTTGCTTTGTTAAAGACAAAAGCGCTGGCGACTTAACCTTATCAATTTTATTGATAGCAAGTACAACTATCCTATCTTCACTCGACCTTGAGAGATCTCCCACGATCTTTTCTACACCATCAGTTACACCTCGATTTGCCTCAATAAGAAGCACAATCACATCGGCATCTGCTGCACCACCCCAAGCAGCTGCTACCATGGCTCTATCCAACCGGCGTCTTGGTTTAAACAAACCCGGAGTATCTACAAATACTATCTGAGAGTTATTTTCAATTACAATACCACGAATTTTCGTCCGAGTTGTTTGAACTTTATGAGTAACTATCGAAACTTTGGAACCTACAAAATGATTGAGAAGTGTAGACTTTCCAGCATTTGGTTCCCCTATTAAAGCGACAAAGCCTGCTTTCTTCATTGGTTATCCTTCAAAATTTTCAATAACATTTTTGCCGCGTTTTGCTCCGCATCTCTTTTGTTACCGGCCTGCGCGCTCACTTTTTCACCAGTTTTAAGTTCTACTTCTATATTAAAAATCGGCGAGTGGTCGGGGCCCGTACGATCAATTAAAGTATAAACGGGTGGTTCAAGTCGTCTAGCCTGAGCCCATTCCTGTAAACGCGTTTTTGAATCCCGGGCATCTAACTCCACACTAGAAATTCTTTTTTCCCATAGTTGCAAAATAATATCTTTTGCGGCTTGGAANCCACCATCTAAATAAATTGCGGCCAGCACAGCTTCCATCGCATCTCCAAGAACAGCATTTTTACGTCGGCCACCTGTAATCATCTCCGAACGCCCAAGTTTTAAAACTAAGCCCAGGTCAATTTCTTGCGCCACACCAGAACATGCTTCTTTTCTAACAAGGGCATTGAAACGGGGTGCTAATTTACCTTCAGATGCATTTGGATCCTGCTTTGCTATAGCCTCCGCTACAATTAAGCCCAGAACTCGATCACCAATAAACTCAAGCCTCTGATTGTCTGATCTATTTGTTGAGGAAAAAGAAGGATGTGTCAGTGCCTCTAAAAGATACTTTGGATCTTTGAATGCATAACCTAGACGCTTCTCAAATTTTTCAATATCAACCGATTTTATCACTCAATACCCTCAAAAAAGCGATCTCTTCTCCATGTCCAGAATGCAAACATAGACTTCCCCGCTGAAGAAAGGAGTACTCTATCAGCTCTACCAACAAGGTTTTCATACGGTACAAAACCTACACCACCTCTCGATTGAGATATGCGACTGTCGCTAGAATTGTCCCGGTTATCTCCTAAAAAGAAATAATGGCCCTCAGGCACATGATAAACTGGAGTGTCGTCTACTGTCTGCCGCATAAAGTTTAAAATAGAATGCGAAACGCCATTCGGTAGAATTTCTATGAATTTTTCTTTCTCACAAATACCATTTTGCTCAACAACCTCATTTGCACATCTAGGCATATTTCTAAATGGTCCCTGCGGGGCCTTAATTTCATTAAATGTACCGTCGGGTATAACTTTCACCGGGGTGTCATTTATAAATACCAGCCCATTTTTTATTTGTACTTTTTCACCAGGTAGAGCTATCAATCTTTTTATGTAATCCTGACCGTTTGTGGGATGGCGAAACACAACCACATCGCCCCGTGTAGGCTCTGCTCCTATAATCCTTTTATTATCACCACGCAAAAAGCCACATATATCTTCTGCATCAATATTTAATCCAATTGCTGCTATTCTGACCGTAGGACAAGATGCATATGAATAGCCATAAGACATTTTATTGACGAACAAAAAATCACCAATTAGCAGAGTATCCTTCATTGAACCTGATGGGATCCAAAATGGTTGGAAGAATAAGGTCCTAAAAATACCGGCTAAAATAAGAGCAAATATTATTGTTTTTATGGTTTCTAAAAAACCTTCTTTCTTTTTGGGTTTCGTCATCCCAATTGCTCCTTCGACTGTTACTTGCTAATGCTACTATTGATGGGATTGTGTCAAGCTAAAGGCTGTGCATCTATTATCACAATAGCGTGTGCCCATGGATGATCGTCGGTAAGTGAAACGTGAAGAGTTGATAAGTATCCTTCGGGNGTTAANTCNAAAAGNCGCTTTTTNGCCCAACCAGTTAGCGTCATTACTGGTTGTCCTGTATCAATGTTACTTACNGCCATATCCTTCCATGAAATACCCATCCTNAGACCGGTACCAAGTGCTTTTGAACAAGCTTCTTTCGCTGCCCAACGTTTTGCCAGTGTACCAGCCTCATCTTTTCGCTTTTTTGCTTTGGCTTGCTCGTTCTTTGTAAAAACTCTATTGCGAAACCTATCACCGTAACGGAGCAGAACCTTATTGATCCGATCAATGTTAGCTAAATCTGTTCCTGTACCAATAATCAACTAGCGCGAGCCTCTTCAATATACTTTTTCATTTTTTTGATCGAAGTCCCAAGCCCATTAAATATGGCGTCACTTATTAAAAAATGGCCAATGTTTAATTCTTTTAACTCCGAAAATGCAGCAATCGGCTTAACAGTTTCGTAAGTCAAGCCATGGCCTGCATGAACTTCCAAACCGATAGAATGCGCATAGCTGCACATACTTTTTAAATTTTCAAACTCAGCTTCGCACTGTGCGTGTTTGCTTTCATAAAAATAATCACAATAGGCACCTGTATGTAGTTCAACTACAGCGGCACCAACTCTCTTCGCAGCATCAACTTGGGCGGGCACCGCAGCAATAAACAATGAAACTCTACAGCCAGCCTCGTTTAAAGGTTTGATAAAAGCCCTCAAGTTTTTTTCATCCCTCAACACGTCCAAGCCACCCTCTGTAGTCCGCTCTTCTCTCTTCTCTGGGACAAGACATACCGCATGGGGTTTATGCTTTAAGGCTATTTTCTGCATTTCTTCGGTAGCGGCCATCTCAAAATTTAATGGTATATTCAAGGCTGCTATCAATCCATCAATATCCTCGTCGCGAATATGACGCCGATCCTCTCTAAGATGCGCTGTGATTCCATCAGCCCCTTCATTTTGTGCCAGAATAGCTGCNTCTACAGGGTCAGGATACATGCTACCGCGGGCATTTCGAATTGTAGCAACGTGATCAATATTCACNCCAAGCCTGACATAACTTTCCGATACCATATAAAATTCTCCATATTAGGTTCAATAAAGCATTATTTGCGAAATTTAGTGCTTTTCTCTCTAATTTCTCGCAGTTTTTCACGTAGTCGGCCTTTGCGTCTGTTCTGATACGCACGAATTAATGGCAAGCTAATCGACCAACAAATTGTAGCTATTAGGATGCCTGGGAAAACGCCGCCGATAAGATATGGAAAGAAAACATCTTGGTAAAATAATGTTAGATAATTCCATTCTACTGGGCCGCCAAAGATGAATGAAGAAAGATTAGATTTTAAGTCAAAGAATGCACTTAAAAATAATGATACTAAATTTTCGCCGTCTTGACCCAATCCTTCACTTCCTAACAAGAATTCACCGGTGCGGAGAGATATTATTCCAATAGGAATATAAGTAAGGGGATTCCCAAAAAATGTAGCAAGCAAAGCAGCCAAAACATTTCCTCGCACTACAAACGCCAATGTTCCTGCAACTATAAAATGCATTCCATACAATGGTGTGAAAGTTGTAAAAACACCTGCCCAAATCCCCCTTGCAATTTTTTCTGGGTTATCGGGCAACCGATGTAAGCGATGCTTCACATATAATGCTGCTCTAGTCCAACCGCCCTTCGGCCATAACAAGAATTGGAGTAGGGAACCCCATGAACGCTTTTCTCTTCGCTTAAAAACCAAGATAGGCCTCCAAAACTCGATTAACCACTCTGGTTTCCAATTCTCCTGGTGCGGGATACAGTTGCGACAGCGTGCTCTCCGTCTAATCGTGATAAGATCGCATGTAAGTGCTCAACATCGCGCAAATCGATAGTAAGTATTAATTTAAAGAAATCTAGCTTGCGATCTAGAAACTCCATATCAGATATATTCGCACCCAAATCGCCGACAATTGTGCATACTCTTCCTAAAACGCCAGCATCATTACTGATAGTTAATTCAAGGGTAATTGGATAAATTGAGGGATGCTTACCGGCATGCCAGTGCAAATCCAACCACAAATCCATATTATCTTCAAAACTTACCAGTGTGGGACAATCAATTGAATGAACTGATACGCCTTTACCAGTTGTAGCTATCCCCACAATTCTCTCCCCAGGTAAGGGCTGACAACAAGGTCTTCGATTGAATGACTGTCCCTCTGCAAGACCTATTACTGCGAGTTTTTGATCAATTTCAGGTCCCTTAGTCGTAGAGAAATCTGGAAATATGACGTTGATTATATCCCTTGGCTGCAACTCAGCACTACCCAATCTGGCATATAACTCTTGAACGTCGTTAACCCGTAGCTTCTTAGCTACGTTTTCTAAAGCTTTATCTGAAGCTTTCTTACCAAAATGCTCAAATGCTGCTCTTAACAATTGTTGGCCCATAATAATATATTTATCACGATCTGCTTCTCGTAACGCACGCCTTATTGCTGTTTTAGCCTTTCCAGTCTCTGTCATTTCAAGCCATGTTGCTTGAGGCTCTTGCCTGATAGCAGTAAGAATTTCGATAGACTGGCCATTCCTTAAACGTGTCCAAAGCGGTGCACGCANTCCATCGATTTTTGCACCAACACATGAATTTCCAATCCGAGTATGTATCGCATATGCAAAATCAATGGGTGTGGCNCCNTTTGGCAGCTTAATAACTTCNCCTTTTGGTGAAAAACANAATACCTTATCCGANTACATTTCCAATTTCACAGCCTCTAAAAATGCCTCGTGGTCCTCCTCTGCATTAAACTCTTCTATTAGGGTCGTTATCCATTTTACCGGATCAACAGTAAATGGATTTTCACTTCTNACCCCGTCTCTGTANGCCCAATGTGCTGCTATTCCGCTTTCAGCAACGTCATGCATTTGCTGTGTCCTAATTTGGACTTCTACACGCCGCGCATTTCGCCCTGAAACTGTTGTATGAATTGATCGGTATCCGTTCGATTTAGGTTGAGAAATGTAATCCTTAAAACGCCCAGGGACCGCCCGCCAACGTTTNTGAATTACACCAAGNACGCGGTAGCATTCTTCATCACTACTACATATGATTCTGAAACCGTAAATATCTGAAAGACGCGAGAANGANAGGGCTTTCTCCTGCATTTTACGCCAAATAGAGTATGGTTTCTTTGCTCTTCCTTCGATTGTAGCTCGTATCCCAGATGCTTTTANTTCCGAATGCATATCATCAGTAATTCGTTGTACTACATCGCCGTTTTCTTTTTGCAATACAACAAAGCGCTTTATAATTGAGGCTCGAGCCTCAAAATTAAGGACACGAAAGGCAAGATCCTCCAGATCCTGTCTTATTGATTGCATCCCCATTCTNCCAGCCAAAGGCGCATATATTTCCATGGTCTCGCGAGCCTTCTGAAGCTGCTTCTCAGGCTTCATTGATTTTATTGTTTGCATATTATGCAAACGATCCGCCAATTTAACTAAGATTACTCTCACATCTTGCGCAATTGCCATGAGCAATTTACGCACATTTTCTGCCTCTTTTGTCTCTGTAGAGGTCAATTGCATGTTTGTTAATTTAGTTACCCCGTCAACTAAATCAGCAATTTCTGGCGTGAATTGCTTAGTAATTTCATCTTTGCTGGAAGTCGTGTCTTCTATGGTATCATGCAACAAGGCAGTTACGATTGTAGCATCATCTAATTGTTGCTCTGCCAAAATTTCAGCTACAGCAACTGGATGAGAAAAGTACTTTTCTCCTGATTTTCTATACTGTCCTTCATGCTTAATTTGCCCATATTTATGGGCATTCACAATCATCGTAAAATCAGATTTAGGATTATAATGTTGTATTCGAGTGGCAAGCTCTTCTGCGGTTATCATGATCTAGACCCTCGGGCCTCAGACTACCCTTTATCTTGAGCGGCCATTAAAGCGCGAAGTAATTTTTCTTCGCTCATTTCATCATCTTCAGCGCGGTCATTATCATTACCGCCACCCATCAGAACAGCCATTGAATCATCTTCAGGAAGATCAACTTCTATTTGGGTCTGGTTACTCTCAATTAATCTCTCGCGAAGCTCACCAGCTGTTTGCGTCTCGTCTGCGATCTCTCTGAGTGATACAACTGGATTCTTATCATTGTCTCGCTCAACACTAAGAGATGATCCAGAAGAAATTTCCCTAGCCCTGTGCGCTGCCAGCATTACCAATTCGAACCTATTAGGAACTTTATCTACACAATCTTCAACTGTGACCCGTGCCATGGACTTCTCCTTGATAAACCTCTGCAGACTCAGACAACTAGTAGATCAATCTAAAAAATACAAGAGGTGTTTATATACATGTTAATTTAGAGATTTCCTCACTACTTAAATTATCACAGAGTTCGTTAGTAGTTTTGTTCAGGATGGGGTGGATCCAATACGGTGCAATGTCTAATAACGGAATAAGAACGAATGCTCTCTCATGCATTCTCGGGTGAGGTAATATCAAATCTGTGGGTATTTTACACTTCTGATTTTGTAGATCTAAATCATGCCAATAAATATAAACAGACTTATTTGGTGCAACAGTTTGACCAAATGCTAACAGATCCAGATCTAATGTTCTTTCCCCCCACCTTTTTGATCGTAATCTCCCATATTTTTTTTCGATTGAATGCAAAACCTCCAGAACGTTTTGAGCTTCTTCATGGGTACAGACTTGTACCACTGCATTTACAAAATCAGGGCCAGAACCAATAGGGTAAGCAGGGTTTTTATAAAAACGTGATATTGCTTGCAGATGAAGATTGGAGCCTTGTATTTCCAGTATAGCTTGTTTGAGTAANTCCAAAGANGAANGGCCTNCGAGAGTTGAATTACTACCGAGAGCTATNAAGGCTGCGCTGGACATATCAATATCTTTCTATTTCAGGTTCACAAAACTCTTTTNTATTTTATNNTTTCAAAGCANAATCATAAATCCACATAAACAAAATAAANTTNTTTTAAGATAAACTTACTAATCTATTGTTGTGCTCTGAACCATACCTACNGGCAAATATAAGGGTTTACCGATGACAATCATAGAGGTATTATGTCTTGGTAAATTGGCGGTCAGTACAANATGAGCAATCCACAATTAACTGTCTATATGGCGGCACCCCGAGGATTTTGTGCAGGGGTTGATCGTGCAATCAAAATAGTTGAAATGGCGTTAGAAAAATGGGGGAAACCCGTTTATGTCCGACATGAGATAGTACACAATAAGTATGTTGTTGATGAGCTTAAATTAAAGGGTGCTATATTTATAAAAGAAGTAGAGGAAGCACCAAACGATAGACCAATAATTTTTTCTGCGCATGGAGTGCCCAAATCCGTACCGCTAGAAGCACAAACCCGGGATATGATTTATGTTGACGCCACATGTCCCTTGGTCAGTAAAGTTCATATCGAAGCNGATAGGCATTTTGAAAATGGACTTCAGATAATTATGATTGGGCATGCAGGACATCCAGAAACTATTGGAACAATGGGACAATTACCTGAAGGAGGTGTTTTGCTCGTTGAGAATACTGAAGATGTAAAAAATCTAATTGTTCGCAACCCTAACAAGCTCGCATACGTTACTCAAACNACCTTATCTATTGATGATACAGCCGAGGTCGTTGAAGCGCTAAAAGTGCGTTTTCCAGCAATAGTAGGCCCTCATAAAGAAGATATTTGCTATGCTACGAGTAATCGACAGGCTGCAGTAAAAGAAATTGCTCCAGATGTTGACGCTCTCTTGGTAATNGGTGCACCNAATTCTTCTAATTCGCAACGGCTCGTGGAAGTAGCAAAAAAAGCTGGCTGTAATAACTCTCAAATGGTTCAAAGGGCTGCAGAAATCAACTGGAGTTCACTAATAGATATCAAGTCGATTGGTATTACCGCAGGAGCTTCTGCNCCAGAAATACTGGTAAAAGANGTCGTTGATGCTTTAAAAGAGAGATTTGAAGTAAAAACACATTTTGTTGAAACAGCTACTGAAAATGTGAATTTTAAGGTGCCACGCATACTACGGGAAACTTTATGATNTTAAAAATACCGACAGGAGCTCTGATTTTAGGGCTTTCTGGGGTGCTACCCTTTGCATGGGGTGCGGTAACGTTGCTTTCTGAAGAAGCTTTTAATTTTGGAATAGAAAATTTTGGAGCACGCTTTGTTGGACCTTTAATACAACTCTCATATGGCGTAATCATTCTTTGCTTTATGTCTGGTGTTCTTTGGGGCTTCGCCACAAAANTGGACGAAAAAAATGGAAGCCTGGGATACATTCTATCTGTCCTTCCAGCATTATGGGCCTTCCTTTCAATGGGCAGAGGGCCAATTAGTGACACAATCAGTTTAATTGTTGGATTTCTAGCAGTTTTATTAATCGACAGACATTTCTATCTTTTAAAATTGACTCCACTTTGGTGGATGAATTTAAGGATCCCACTCACTTTCNTTGTGATATCTTTGTTGGCGCTTGGGATCATTATATGACTTATGATATGAAAACGCTNCAAGTATATGAAACACAAAGTTCTGACTATTTAGAAAATGTANCAAAGGAACACCCCTCTAAAACTTTAAAATATTTTGAGACGAACCTTCCTGGGGAATCTNATGTTTTGGATTATGGATGCGGTCCAGGCCTGTGTGCAGAATATTTAGCGAACCTCGGTCATAATGTTACAGCATTTGACGCTTCCCAAAATATGATTCAGTTAGTACCGAAGCATAAAAGAATAAGATCTTATCAGGCGACATTTGATACTTTTTCGGACAATAGAATTTTTGACGGTATCTGGGCGAGTTTTTCACTGTTACATGCAGAAAGAAAAGATTTCCCACGCTTACTTGCTTGCATCAAAAGAGCAATTAAGCCGAACGGGCTTTTCTCAATAGGTTTGAAGTTAGGGGCGGGAGAAAAGCGAGATGAGCTGGGTAGAAGATATACCTACGTNTCCCAAAATGAACTTGATCAATTNCTGAAANACAGTGGTTTCAATNTATTTAATCATATATTNGGNGAAGACATCGGATTAGATGGTGTTNTGTCAAAGTGGGTATTTGCATATGCCAGAGCTTAGACTAGTNGCTTATACTGATGGTGCCTGCTCAGGCAATCCTGGTCCAGGCGGATGGGGTGTACTTCTTCAAGCTATTTCAGATGGCAAAGTTGTGAAGGAACGAGAATTATCTGAAGGAAAAAAACTTACAACAAACAATAAAATGGAACTAATTGCAGCAATCACTGCTTTAGAAACATTAGAACACACCAGTGAAATTACAATTTTTACAGATAGCAAATATGTTATGAATGGCATTCAAACTTGGCTCCCTGGGTGGAAGAAAAATAATTGGAAAACGTCTAGTAAGAAACCTGTCAAAAATAAAGAATTATGGAAACAACTTGACGAATTATGTCAGCAACACAAAGTCGATTGGAATTGGGTTAAAGGTCATGCGGGAAACGTTGGAAACGAACGTGTTGATGAATTAGCCAGAAGCGCAATGGAACCGTACAAAGAAAATGACGGTTCTTCCTAAACTTATTTTATTCAATCGTGAAGTCAGCAAAGGCTCCAGCTCCCTCATCTGCTGTAAAGCGCAAAATTTCTCCACTATATTCCACTAGTTGACAATTCAAACCCAGATCACGCTCACCCCAAAATAGAGTTCGACAAAACAATTCATTATCCCAAAACCAATTTCCATTAACTGAGAGAAAAGCTGCTTTCCCGGATATCAAACCGTCATTTTGTACAACCAATTTAATGAGTGGCCTCACTAAAGTAGTACCTTCTACAATTTCTAAAAAAACATCTTTATCAGATATTTTATCGAATTTATCAGCTGAAAGTGCCTTTAACCCTGTGAATATAAAAATAGGTAATAGTATAACTTTCATTATACTTATCGCTTTATAT
>NYSJ01000028.1 GCA_002682975.1 Paracoccaceae bacterium | reverse complement strand
TTTTGTACCATCTTGCTAAAATGGGTTGGAAAGATGTTGTCATGCTCGAGCGCCGCAGACTTGCTTCTGGGTCTAGTTGGCACGCTGCCGGAGGGGTTCATACACTTAATGCAGACCCGAACATGGCAGCTCTTCAAGCCTATACAATCGATCTTTTACCTAAGATTGAAAAAGAGTCGGGTCAAAATGTCGACTTTCACATGACTGGTGGTCTGACCTTGGCAGGAACACCAGAAAGGTGGGAGTGGCTTAAATCGAACTATCGCATCTTTCAGTCTATTGGAATTAATGACTGTGAACTGCTTACTCCAGAGGAAGCTAAAAAACGCTGCCCAATCATGTCTGTTGATGGCGTTTTGGGTGCAATGTGGGCCGATAGAGAAGGTTACATCGACACCACAGGAACGGTACAAGCGTATGCTACAGCTGCTAAAAAGCGGGGAGCCGAATATTATGAAGAAGTAAAAGTTGATAGTCTTCACCAAACATCAGATGGTTGGATAGTGAAGACAGAAAAAGGTGATATTAAGTGTGAGCATGTCGTAAATGCTGCTGGCCTTTGGGCGAAGCAAGTGGGGCGAATGGCGGGTGTTGAGCTCCCAGTTAGCCCCCTAAAGCACCATTACCTAATTACGGACAGTATTCCAGAAGTAGCAAGCAGTGATTTTGAGATGCCAATGACGGTTGACCTCGAAGGTTTCACTTATATGCGTCAAGATCAAAATGGGGTATTGGTTGGGATTTATGAAATTGATCATGAGCACTGGGCAATGGACGGTGCACCTTGGGATTACGGAGAAGAATTATTTCAAGAACAACTCCATAGAATTGAGAATGAATTAATGCTTGGGTTCCAACGTTATCCATCTATTGAGAATGTAGGAATAAAGACCTGGGTTAATGGGGCTTTTACCTTTTCCCCCGATGGCAATCCATTGGTGGGTCCAGTCCCCGGTAAGAAAGGTTATTGGTCAGCATGTGCTGTTATGGCAGGTTTTTTACAAGGGGGAGGTGTAGGAAAAACACTGGCTGAATGGATGATTGAGGGGGAGCCAGAGACTGATGCATGGTCGATGGATGTAGCTCGTTATGGAAAATATGCGGAAAATAAACGATACATTCGTGAGACAACTGGGCAGTTTTATTCTAGGCGTTTTGTGATGTCATATCCGAATGAGCAGCTCCCAGCGGGACGTCAAATGAAGATGGCACCGGCCCACGATGCGATGACGCAGGCTGGATGTAGGTGGGGCGTTTCATGGGATTTGGAGGTGCCACTATATTTTGCACCATCTGACGAATTTGAAGAAAAATTAACGTTAAAGCGCTCTAACGCTCATGAGATTATTGCTGAAGAATGCAAGTCAATTCGAGAAGGTTTAGCATTATTAGATATTACAGGCTTTTCACGCTTCGAAGTGAAGGGTAAAAATGCAAAAGTTTGGTTAGATCAGATTTTTGCAACCAAATTACCCCAACCTGGCAGAGCTCGCCTTGCAGTTATGCTTTCGTTTTCTGGAAAGCTTAAAGGCGATTTGACATTACTGAACTGGGGCGATGGCACTTATTGGATTATGGGGAGCTATTATCTTAGAGCTTGGCATATGCGTTGGTTNAATGAGCANATGCAAGACGGTGTTAGTATTAGAGATCTCGGGGATGAAATATGTGGGTTTGCCTTAATTGGGCCAAACTCGCACTCTGTCTTACAAAGGGTTGCCGAGGAAGATGTTTCCGATATGAGGTTTATGGATTGTAAAAAACTNGATATTGGTTTGGTNCGCTCGCGTATTGCTAGGATGAGTGTTACCGGTGAAATGGGCTTTGAGATTAACTGTAAAATGGGTGATCATATTGCTCTNCGTAGAATATTGTTAGAAGCTGGAGCTGATCAAGATATTTGNGAAGTAGGGTTTAATGCAATGCTCTCAACACGCATTGAGAAAAGTTTTGGGATTTGGTCAGCTGAATTTACTCAAGACCGAACCCCGGCTATGACAGCAATGGACCGATGGATTGATTGGAACAAGCCAGACTTCATCGGAAAAGCAGCCTCAGTTGCCGACCGCGATGGAAATGGGCCTGAAAAAATTCAAGTGACATTGGAAATTTCGGACGGTGATGCAGATGCGTCTGGTTATGAGCCCATTTGGTCAGAAGCAGGCGACATGATTGGTTTTGTTACTTCAGGAGCTTATGGTCACACGGTAAAGAAATCTATCGCAATGGCCCTAATTGAGCCAGCCTTAGCCTCTGTAGGTACAGACGTAATTGTGCATATAGTAGGAGTGGAAAGAAGAGCAAAAGTAATTGCTCCTTCGCCATATGATCCAGATGGTGTAGCAATGCGCAGGTAGTATACGGTAATAAATTAGATTATTATGGCTTATTCCCTGTTTGAGGTTATCGAACATTAAGTTAAGATAGTAAAATGAAATTAATAATGAGGTTATGTTGCATAACTGTGTTGCCATAGTCCCATGTAGGGCTGGTTCTAAGGGTCTGCCTAATAAAAATTTTCTTATGTTAGGATCAGAGAAACTTTATAAGATAACCCTTGATCAAGCATTGCGTTCCATAAGTGAAGTTATAATTTCCAGCGATAAAAACCTAGAAAAAGAGCTCGAATGTTATCAGGTTAAGCAACATCAGCGCTCTCCAGAATTGTCAACAGATCAGTCTACTATGGCAGAGTTAATGTTAGAGTTGATAAGACGGTATGAGTTGCAAAACTCTACGATAGTATTACTTCAACCGACATCTCCCTTGAGACGGGATGAAGACATTTCAAAATGCATTGAAACTTTTAAGAAAAACAATTTTGATCTTGTATTTACAGTATCATCTCAAGACAGCGCTATNTTGAAATCGGGGTTCGTTCAAGGTAACAGNTTTATACCCGTNGCGGAACCAGAGTTCACATTTATGAATAGACAGGACCTACCAAAGCTTTTCAGGCCCAACGGTGCAGTTTATGTTTTCAATGGTGGGTGGTTTGAAAAGAACAATGGATTTAATTCAAACAATGTTGGTGTAGTGNAAATGCCAAACGAGAATAGTTTAGATATAGATAATCAAGATGATTTTGATCGAGTGGCTCAAATCTATAAAAAGCATTCAAAGAACTAACTTTTATTTTGTAAAGGGCGAGGTGACNTCCATCGTTTATGTGTCCACAACCATTGTCCCATATTTTTTCTTATCTGTTTTTCTAATCTATCATTAAGTACTTGGGTCATCTNATTGGGTGTAGAGGGTTTTACTGGACTTTCAAATACTAAGTCAAAATTTATGCCGTCATCATTCCTCACNACGTAGAACGTGATAAGTAATGCATCGTGTCTTAGTGCTAATTTTGCAGCAGAAGTTGCCGTGTANGCTGTATGCCCCAAAAATTTTAAAGGTTCTCCGTGGCTCATGTANTGGTCAATCAAAAGAGCGACTACGTTGCCATCCTCAAGATACCGCATCATATTCCCCATGCCTGCGCGACCTCGGGGAAATAATGGTTCAGCAATTTGCTTTATACATCTTTCATAAAAAGTNTTGAAATAGGGGTTATTCATCGGTTTATAAAGAGCACCTACTGAAATTTGGTTTGTGTTAAGCACTACGCGCACAACGTCATAGTTTCCGAAATGACCAGAAACTAGGATTACGGGTTTTTTTTGTTCCTGAGCATCCTTCAGTATTTTCAAACCAGGACCAGATACTTTGGCTGACTTTGCAATGTTGGAAAACGCATTTGGAGATAGCAATTCAAAAAGCGTGCGTCCAATATTATTAGGGACCTGGCTACAGAGCTCTTCTCGTTTTCTTTTTTCAAGATCAGGAAATATGAGNCTAAGGTTATCAATTATACGTTTACGNTTACCGGATAAAGGTGAAATNATTTTCTGATAAATTAAACCACCTANAGNAATTTTCGTCCGATAAGGTAAAATTGATAAAATGCCTAGAAGANANCTAACAAAGATATAGATGCTAAGATCNNAANAANATGATCTCTTTTTTNCTTNAATANNNNAGTTTTTATGTTTATCNGACAAGATTTTTTACCTAATTATTTTGCAGTAAACTTAGATTGGTTTTGAACTTANCAGTAATAAAATATCATTTGATAGGTCTTTTANAGCGNTCANTNTTTTTTGGAGAAGTAAACTTGCATTTTTAATTTGTTGGTCAAAATTTGTTTGTGTTATTAATTTTGCCATTTCGTCTGTTTCCAGTATCTCGGTGGAACTTTCAGAAGCCAAAAGGTCTTTAAAGTCCTCTGCAAAGTTAGCTGTCTTTGAGCCATGAAGTACTGCTGCTCCAAATTGGATGGGCTCCCACGGATTATGTCCATTAACATTGCAGTAAGTCCCACCGATTAGGGCAATGTTTGTCAAAGGTAACCATATGGCTGGAGCNCCGATTTGGTTTGAAACATAAACGTCAGAAATAGGCGTNATTTCATTAAGCTCTGAAAGGATTNTGCACTGTAAATCTGCTTTGGTACATTGGTCTCGTATAATCTCGGTGCGCTCGATATGCCTTGGGATTATCAATAAAATAGGACGTATTCCTTTTGGAATTTTCTTAAAAGAGTTTATTGCAAACTGTTCGTCTTCAAAATGTGAAGAAACTATAGTAAAAATTTTCCTACCTTCGATCAAAGCAGTAATTTGACTTGGTACTGTTTGTTTGGATTGCAATCTTGGAGCGGCTGGCTTTAACGAACCATCTACTCTAATGCGGTGCCTCAGATCAGGTTTAATTAGTTTTGAAATATTTTTTGCAGTTTTCCCGTCCTGTGCTGATATCATCTTAAAGTTGGCATAAAGATCTCCAAAAAATGGTTTGAGCCATTTCCTAGAATTAAATGCCTCATCCCCCATCCTGGCATTCACCCAGACTTGTGGAATTTTGAGCTTGGTACAGTCATTTACAAAACCAGGCCAAATTTCTTGTTCTGACCAAATCACTAAATTTGGTTTCCACCGTGATAAGAAACTCTGTCTGAATTTNTGTACATCAANTGGTATGAATTGNTGTGTTGTATTTNCGGGTAGATTTTGGGAAAAAAGTTCAGCAGATTGNACTGTACCTGACGTTACTAGAAAGTTAATATTAGGTTTGTTTTGTGAAATAATAGAAATTAGCCCCCTTAGGGCCATAACCTCTCCTAATCCCACAGCATGAAGCCAAATTAACTCACCTTGTGGTCTTATCCGATTGGTTTCCCCAAGTTTTTCTCTCCAACGCTCAGGATGCTCTTTTTGCATTCTTAGGCGTTTTTTCAGTATTTTTTTTGCTGAAATGCGAAGAGCAAATTGGAGTAGATAGTATAATGTTTTCCAAAGTATTAACGCTGTTTTACTCAATTGTTCACTCATTAAATATTTTTTGAATATCATTTTCCCAAAACGCAGTAGAGTTCAGTATTTTNAGAAATTTATCAGCAGTTTTGCCGGAGCCAAAGCTTTCATCTCTCGGGAAGGAATTCCCCCATGAGTTTTTGAGGAAATTTAAGATTTTCTCGCTGTCGTGAGGTTGACTATTAGTTACGGAGGCTGCTGTACTTCGAGCTCTCTGTCTTGAACCTATGTCAAGCGATGGTATGCCAAGAAAAGGCGCTTCTCTGACACCTGCTGACGAATTACCGACAATTACTGATGAGTTTTTCATCAATTCAGANAAATATGAGAAGCGCATNGATGGGATTANTCTAAATTGATTTNTNGGNAGNGTCTCGATAACNNGCCAAATTTCTTNANAGCCAGGATCATTATTCGGNAAAATTGTTACNAACTNACGNNNNGAACNCTTTAATGNTTCAAANAGAGCTGANGCTTGNTNNCCCATNTCACTCGCTTCCGAAGTGACGGGGTGATAGGTGCAAATGCCATAATCATNAAANTNTATNTCATAGCGANNTTTAACTTCNTTTATGNTNACGCCAGANNNTTTTGCNTGGAAATCAAGTTCTGGNGANCCAATNACGTNAATNCGNTNATCTTCNTCNCCCATNCNNAGTATGCGNTTTNTTGCTNTTTCAGAGCTNACAAANTGGCAATGGGCTAATTTNGTATTACAATGTCNNAATATTTCATCGATNGTTCCTGAAATTTCTCCACCNTCAATATGNACTGATGGNAAANTGTTCGTNGCACANACCAATGAGCANGATAATGCTTCAATTCTGTCNCCNTGAATGAATACCAGATCTGGCTTTTGCCGAGCTATAAATTGTGAAAAGCCAATTACTGTATTTGCATGAATTTCATCCAAGGTGTCAGTTTCTTTTTGGTTTTTAAATTCGAATATACCTACGCCTTCGACACGTTGCACTTCTAACTTAGTGAGCCCATATTTATTCAACATATGCATTCCTGTGACCCAGAAACTCACTGAATACCCTGCATCTCTTGCTTTAATTGCTAAAGGTTCGACTTTACCGAAATCTGCGCGCGTTCCGGTAACAAAAAGCAGTGTTTTAGTCATATTAATTAGTTCCAATTAAATCTGAATCGAATGCAGCGTCAAATGACCAGTGCCGTTACCAGTTGCTAATGAAAATGAGACCATTTCAATTGATAATTTTTTTTAACATCGAATTTAAGTTTTTTGCCAATTATATCGTAATATTTAAATCCTGGGATTTCTCCAGATCCCGGTCTGCGAACCCAGATATCTTGCTCTTTTATGATATGGCCAGCTGACATGTCTGTATCAGCAACAACCGATGCGCGTGCAAATTTATAAACGTCTTCTTCTGGTGCTGTACGCTGTTTTGGGTTTCTTGATGCTTTATGTATCTCGGCCGATTTATCAACCATATGTCTTAATTCAGTGGGATCCATCGAACAACTAATGTCCGGTCCAGATCTGTACCGTGTATCAGTAAAATGTCTCTCAATTATGCAAGCACCAAGAGCTACGGAGGCTAATGCNATCTCGGGGCCAATTGAATGGTCTGAAAAGCCGACTGTGGCTTTTGGGAAAGCGTTTCTAAGGTCGTTTATCCCCTGTAAGCTAACAATTTCTGGAGGAGAGGGGTATAGGTTAGTGCATTCTAGTAATGCGTACTCAACCCCGGCATCTTCTANAATGGANACACTATTTTTTAGACTTTTGATCGATTGCATGCCGGTTGACATTATAATCGGCTTGCCCTTTTGAGCTATGTGATTAATTAACGGCAGGTTATCTGCTTCACCAGAACCAATCTTGAAAGCNGGTACGTCAATTTCATCTAAAAANTCGGCGGCCATTCTTGAAAATGGGGTGGATATCCAAATCAATCCAAGGTTTTCAGCATACTTCTTTAATTCATGCTCTTCATCCAATGTTAGGGAACATTCTTTCATTACGTCCCAAATTGACTTATTGGCATTGGGAGGGAAAATCGACTTAGCTTCTTCAGTCATTTCGTCCTCAATGATGTGGGTTTGATGCTTTACGCACTCGCAGCCGGAGGTTGCAATCAATTCTACCATATTTTTCGCAACATTTAGATCACCACCATGGTTAATTCCAATTTCAGCAATAATTAATGGGGGTTCGTTGGGGCCAATGTTTCGATTGCTTATCTTCATTACTGCTTCCTTTTCCACTACTCTTCACTGTCAAAAATCAACGTCAGCGAACTTCGTTTGGAGCGACTCCCCAAATATCAGTCTTTTTTATCCATCCGTCATATTTACCAGCATCAATTTCGCACCAATCTTTAACGCATTCGCCTAAGTCTGCGATATAATTTTCTTCAATCCTAGCCAAAACCATAGAGTTTTTGTTCGATTTTCTGTGTAAGTTGGCCATTGAAGAAGTAACAACAATTGAACGTACACCCGAAAGTAGAGAATAGTGAATCCAGCCACCGGCACCTTCAGCGTCGCGAACTCGACGCCAATTATCGTATTCACCATATATTTCTAAAGGCATTCCTTTTTTTTTAAATATCCAATCTATTCTGTGTGAAAGGGAGGGACCTCGGCGAGCGTTAGCTTCAGTAGCTTTCAGTGACACATATCGAGGCATTAAAAGGTTAGTGACAGGACCACGCTCTGCCGCAATGTTCTGACTACCAATAGTCGACACTAAAATAGCGTAAAAAAAATGACGAGGCTTTAATTTCACAAAATTTCCAGTATTTTGGTTTGTGCAGTAAGTGTTGTTGAATTGATAGAACAACATCTTATTGCAGTCCAACATATAATATCTGGCGATATCGATGAAACGCTTTGGCTAATTCTATGTAAGAGGGAAGATTTTATAATTTAGTGAGTAAGAAAATATGTTTGCAAAAGGAGGGTTGTTCCCTCCTTTTTTCGTTAAGTTCTTTTATTTATACAAAAAATTGAGCACCATTGGCTGAGATAGTTGATCCATTTATAAATCCCGCATCCTCTGACGCTAAAAAAGCAACGCATCTTGCTATTTCATCTGGTTCACCCAAGCGTCCAGCTGGTATTTGACCAATAACAGCTTCTAGTACTTTTTCAGGCATCGAGGCTACCATTTCTGTCGCAATGTAGCCTGGGCAGATGGCGTTGGCTGTAATTCCATTTCGTGCGCCTTCTTGTGCAAGGGATTTCACTATTCCTAAATCACCAGCTTTTGTTGCCGCATAATTTACCTGACCAAACTGACCTTTTTGACCGTTAATGGACGATATAACTATGACTCTTCCAAATTTCCGTTCTCTCATTCCCGGCCAGACTGGATGGACGGTATTAAAAACGCCTGTTAAATTAGTTGCGATCACTTCATTCCATTGTTCAGGGGTCATTTTGTGAAATGGGGCATCACGTAAAATTCCAGCATTTGCAACGACTACATCAATTGGACCCAGTTCTGATTCTACTTTTTCGATACCAGACTTGCTTTCATCATAATTAGCTACATTCCATTTAAAAGTTTTGATGCCAGTCTCAGCTGTGAAAGTAGATGCTGCTTCGTCATTTCCTGCATAAGTAGCTGCAACTGAGAAGCCATCTTGTTTTAACTTTTTTGATATGGACGCTCCAATACCTCGTGAGCCGCCCGTAACCAATGCAATTCGTGACATAATTTTCTCCTCAGTCAGGTTAGTTTTAAATTTCAGTTAACTATTAATCTCGTTCCAGGCACATTGCTACACCCATGCCTCCTCCGATGCACAAAGTGGCAAGTCCTTTTTTTGCTGATCTACGTTTCATTTCAAATAGCAAAGTATTCAAAATACGTGCTCCAGAGGCTCCGATTGGATGTCCTATAGCTATAGCTCCACCATTAACATTCACTATGCTGGGATCCCATCCCATATCTTTATTCACGGCACATGCTTGTGCAGCAAAAGCCTCATTTGCTTCAACAAGATCAAGATCTCCCACGGTCCAACCAGCTTTTTCGAGCGCTTTCTTACTGGCATATATTGGACCCACTCCCATGATTTTTGGGTCTAGTCCGGCTGTGGCGTATGAAGCAATTCTTGCCAGAGGTTCAATGCCTCTCTTGCTTGCGTCTTCTGCTGACATTACAAGTGCGGCTGCTGCACCATCATTTATGCCCGAAGCATTTGCGGCGGTAACACTTCCTTCTTTTGAAAATGCTGGTCTAAGTTTCTGCATGTTTTCTATTATGGCACCGTGTCTGATGTATTCATCGTTCTCTACTAAAATATCGCCCTTCCGGGTTTTGACCGTAAATGGAACTATTTCGTCTGTAAATTTACCAGCAGTCTGCGCTGCTTCAGCTTTGTTTTGAGATAATAGTGCAAAGGCATCTTGCGTATCGCGAGATATTTGCCATTGCTCTGCAACATTCTCAGCAGTTTGTCCCATGTGATAGCCGTTAAACGCATCCCAAAGGCCATCTTTAATCATGCTATCAATATATTTAACATCCCCCATTTTGTGACCTGCGCGGAGGTTCGCAACATGAGGGCTGAGACTCATATTTTCCTGGCCACCAGCGCAGACAATTGATGCATCACCGAGCTGTACGTGTTGTGCTGCAAGAGCTACTGCTCTTAACCCTGACCCACATACTTGGTTAATACCCCAAGCGGCGGCTTCTACAGGAAGCCCCGCATTCACGTGAGCCTGACGTGCTGGGTTTTGGCCCTGGCCCAAACCCTGTTAGAGCATGCTACCAGGAACAAAAATTTGCAAGGTGTGTTTTTTCGACCA
>NYSJ01000027.1 GCA_002682975.1 Paracoccaceae bacterium | reverse complement strand
AAAATAAAAAAAAAACGCCTGCACTAGGCAGGCGTATAGTTATTGAGGCAGGTTTCATACAGGCAAGAAACCTATCGAGCAGTAATACATGTATATACTTTTCAGCTCTATCATCCAAGTATATTTTTATAAAAAGCAGGAAGTGGCTAAACTAATTATACGAATTCTATTTTGAAATATGCATTAATCATTAAAATTGAGTTTTATTTTAAAGTTAAGTTTATTAATAAAATAATGATGATGACTTTAAATTTTGAATTGCGAGATCATAAATATGACTTCTATTTACCAAGACAGTTCACAGTGTATCTGCCCTAATCAATTTAACTTAGCTGAATATGTCCTTGAAAGTTCATCAGAAAATCCAAATAAAAATGCACTTGAAATTATTTCAAAAACGTCACAACGATCACTGAGCTATAATCAACTAAAAAGGCGAGTACTTACTACCGGAAATGCACTACTTAAACTTGGAATAATGCCTGGTGATAAAATTCTATTTAGGCTTGAGAATACCGTCACATTCCCAATTGCCTACCTTGGGGCAATATCTGTTGGTATCATTCCAGTTCCTACTTCGAGCAACTTGACGGAGTATGAATTCGGGGAACTTGAAAAGATCATACAACCTCAAGCTATAATAACCTCAAAACCTGTAAATATAGGGCAAGCCAATATTCAAGTAATTTCTGCAAAGGATATTGAAAATTTATCACTTGGAAACGAACAAGCAAATTTCATAAGGGGCGATCCAAATAGATTAGCTTATATTGTATTTACATCAGGTACATCGGGTCAACCACAAGCAGTTCGTCATGCACATAGGGCGATTTGGGCAAGGCAATCTATGTATTCTGATTGGTACTCGTTGACACAAAATGACCGGCTACTTCACTCCGGAGCATTTAATTGGACCTACACACTTGGTACAGGGCTACTTGACCCTTGGACTATAGGTGCAACCTCCATCGTTTTAGAAAACAACTCGCCTATCTCTGACTTACCACACATAATAAAACATTCCGAAGCTACTTTGTTTGCAGCAGTGCCCGGAATATATCGGAAATTACTAGAGCAAAAAGAAAAACTTGAATTTCCCAAGTTGAGGCACTGCCTCTCCGCTGGAGAAAAATTGAGTCAAAGCATTCATGATAGATGGGAGAAACAAACCAATACATTTATATATGAAGCTTTTGGGATGAGTGAATGTTCAACTTTTATATCTACAAATAAGAAAATGGGACAAAATGTAAATATAATCGGCCGACCGCAGAAAGGGAGAAGAGTAGCGATCATTAATCAAACTTCGTACCAGCCAGTACAACTAGGGGAAATTGGACTTATCTGTATTTCATCACAAGATGAGGGACTAATGATCGGATACACAAACCAGAATGATATCAGAGCAAATAACAAAGAATGGTTTGCCACTGGAGATCTAGGTAAAATGAGTACTGAAGGATTTATCGAATATTTTGGGCGTGCAGATGATACTTTAAATCAGGGCGGGTTCAGAGTATCTCCAACAGAAATCGAAAATGCTTTCGAGGATTTAACAGGGCTCGATAGAATCGTTGTGTTCAATTTGGAAATCAAACAAGATACCAATGTGATAGCAGCAATGTTTGAAACTTCGATGGACCTTAATGAAGAAGACTTAAAAAAGCATGCAAAATATCGCCTTGCAAGTTACAAAACTCCGCGTGTTTTTATTAAAAGTGAAGCAATACCAACTTCAAATAATGGCAAAATATCACGAAAAAATCTAAGTAAAATAGTTAAAGGACTCCGTAGTGGTTAGGCTGGATATTTATTCTGATCCAATTTGTCCATGGTGTTACATTGGCAAAACACATTTGGATAGAGCTTTGGAAGCTCTCAGAGAAAACCCATTTGAGATAAACTGGCATCCCTATCAACTAAATCCGGAGATGCCTCAGACTGGTATGGACCGAAAAGAATATTTAGAGAAAAAGTTTGGTAGTTCGAAGGGTATTATTACAGCATACGGTGCGATCTTCGAGCATACAAAAAAATTTAATATTGACGCAAATTTTGACAAAATAGAGGTAACCCCAAATACTATGCATGCTCACCGAATAATTCATTGGTCAGCGCTAGAAAACTGTCAGAACCAGATAGTCTCTGAATTATTTAAAGCTTATTTTGTTAGCGGCTTTGATCTAGGCGATAAAAAAATTCTGGCGAAGCTAGCATCTAAATATTTCATGGATGAAAAATCGATCCTTCGATTACTAGATTCAGATAATGACCATAATAAAGTTTCTAAAAAAGACCAAGCAGCAAGGCAAATGGGAATCAATGCAGTACCGATGTTTATAGTGGCTGAACATTACGCGGTATCAGGCGCGCAGACTTCAGATTTATGGAAACGTGTTATAAAAGAAATTCAAGCTAAGATGACAATTTCTTGAAATTCAATATTGCAATTAACAAAAAAAAAGAGGCCACTTATGACCTCCTTAAGTTTCGCCGTTCGGGCTCTTATGTAAGAACTGCTCGCTATATTTTTTGCCTGCGGCCCAAACGTCGTCAGAGACAAGCGCACTTGCCCCTTATCTGCTTAACTACAACCAGATGTACCTCCACAAGTGTTGCACTTCATACAAGTACCATTCCGCACTAACGTGTAGTTACCACACTCTGAACATGGATCTCCTTCATAGCCTTGGAGTTTTGCTTTCGCTCTTGCATCCGCTGACGGATCAACTTCTACGGCTATAGGCTGAGTTTTTACTATAGTCTCTACGTTGGCGCTCGATTGGTCCGACAAATCACTACTTGTTTCTTGCTGCATCAGCTCTTGCGGCAGCCTTTTTCTTAAATAGCCTGTAGAACTTATTTGTTTTAAAACCTCCAGAGAACGCGTTGCAGCTGTATCAGAAATTTCTTTTACATTTGGCATGCCTTCATGACTGCCAAGGCCTATATCATCAAAACTGGCACCCTCTGGCTTGACGTGCGCCAAATCAGTTCGGTCAAGGTAGCTAACTGCGAGTTCTCTGAAAATATAATCTAAAATTGAAGTCGCATTTTTGATACTGTCGTTGCCTTGCACCATACCAGCTGGTTCAAACTTTGTGAACGTGAACGCGTCGACAAACTCTTCGAGAGGAACGCCATATTGTAATCCTACTGAAACTGCTATGGCAAAATTATTCATCATAGCACGGAAACCCGCTCCCTCTTTATGCATATCAATGAATATTTCTCCAAGAGACCCATTCGAATATTCGCCGGTTCGCAGATATACTTTATGACCACCCACTATTGCTTTCTGGGTATAGCCCTTACGCCTCTCTGGCATCTTCGAACGCTCTTTATCNTTTAGAATTTCTTTAATGACAACTTTTTCGATGACTTTTTGTGCTAAAGTAGCAGCCTTAACGTGAACATTACCCTGCTCCATAATTTCTGCCGCTTCATCATCATCCTCAAGCAATGCTGCTGCTAGTGGTTGTGATAGTTTGGAGCCGTCTCTGTACAGGGCATTTGCTTTAACACCTAACGACCAAGACAGCTCATACGCTTTTTGACAGTCTTCTATCGTTGCGTCATTTGGCATGTTGATTGTTTTTGAAATGGCCCCTGATGTAAACGACTGTGCTGCTGCCATCATATATATGTGACTATTTACAGATAAATATCGTTTACCACTCTTCCCACATGGGTTCGCACAATCAAAAATATGATAATGGGATGTGTTCAAGTGTGGCGCACCCTCCAATGTCATGGTTCCACAGACATGGTCATTAGCCATTTCTATGTCGGATTTGCTATAGCCAAGGTGCCGAAGTAAATCAAAATTGCTATCCACCAACTTTTCCGCAGGTATTCCTAGCACTTCCGTGCAAAAATCCGCACCCAACGTCCATTGATTAAAAACAAAACGGATATCGAAAGCAGAGCCTAGCGCTCCTTCAACTTTGTCGATCTCTTGCTGCCCAAAACCATGGCCAATCAGGCTTGTATGATTTATCCCCGGCGCATTACCTATGGTCCCGTGACCTACTGCNTAGGAGACTATTTCCTCTATATTGGCCTCTGAATACCCAAGCTTTCTGAGAGCTGCCGGTACCGATTGATTAATAATTTTGAAATACCCACCCCCTGCAAGCTTTTTAAATTTAACTAACGCAAAGTCAGGTTCAATCCCAGTTGTGTCACAGTCCATGACTAAGCCAATGGTACCAGTCGGCGCTATCACNGAAACTTGTGCATTTCTGAAACCGTTTTTCTCACCAAGAACTAAAGCTTCGTCCCAGGCGCCTAGCGCCTTCTCAATTAAGATAGGATCCGGACAATTGTGGTGATCTAGAGCCACTGGTTTGANCCGCAAGCCCTCGTATCCAACATCTAGNCCTCTTGCCGCATTTCTGTGGTTTCTTATCACNCTCAGCATGTGGTTTTTATTTTTTGCGTAGCTTGGAAAAGCGCCTATTTCTGCTGCCATCTCCGCACTCGTAGAGTATGCCACGCCAGTCATAATAGCGGTCAAAGCTCCACACAAAGCTCGCCCTTGGTCACTATCATAACCTAGTCCCATGTTCATTAGAAGGCCACCAATGTTTGCGTATCCNAGACCCAAAGTGCGGAAGTCATAGGACCTCTGCGCTATCTCTTTGGAAGGAAATTGTGCCATTAGCACTGATATTTCGAGTGTTATGGTCCAAAGCCTNGTAGCATGAATATAGTCGTCTACCTTAAATTCACCATTTGAGAGAAATTTCANCAAATTCAAACTTGCCAAATTACAAGCGGTATCATCCAAAAACATATATTCCGAACATGGGTTTGATCCCCTTATCTCTCCATCTTCAGGGCAAGTGTGCCATGCATTAACTGTATCATGGAACTGAATTCCGGGGTCTGCGCAGGCCCAGGCAGCATGACCAACATCCTCCCATAATTTACGAGCGCGGATCGTGCGTGCAGTCGCTCCATCCACCCTATTTTTCAAATGCCATTCATCATCATTTTTAACAGCGTCAAGAAATGCGTCAGTTACTCTTATGGAGTTATTAGAATTCTGCCCTGAAACTGATGCATAAGCCTCCGAGTCCCAATCAGTATCGTAGGTTGGAAATTCAATTGCCGAATATCCTTGCTTTGCATAGTCAAGAACTCTTTTAATATAGGTCTCCGGGATCAACGACTTTTTAGCTTCTCTGACCGCAGCTTTTAACGCATCATTTTTTTGCGCATCGACAGCGTCTTCAAGGTCGCCGTCCCACTTTTTGATCGCTGCAAAAATCTCGTTCAGTTTAGCTTCGTGAATTTTTGATCCCGCAACTATTGACGCTACTTTCTGTTCTTCTTTTACCTTCCAGTTTATGAATTCTTCTATATCCGGATGGTCTGCGTCGCAAATCACCATCTTGGCGGCGCGACGTGTTGTCCCGCCCGACTTGATTGCACCGGCAGAGCGATCCCCTATTTTGAGAAATCCCATCAGTCCGGAGGACTTACCGCCACCGGATAGTGGCTCACCATTTCCCCTGAGTGAGCTAAAATTTGTCCCAGTGCCAGATCCGTATTTGAACAACCGCGCTTCGCGGACCCAAAGATCCATTATGCCACCTTCGTTTACAAGATCGTCACTTACAGACTGTATAAAGCACGCATGCGGCTGTGGGTGTTCATAGGCGGTCTTTGATTTAACGAGCTTTCCAGTCTTGAAGTCTACGTAATGGTGACCCTGGCTTGGACCATCAATCCCATATGCCCAATGTAACCCTGTGTTGAACCACTGAGGACTATTTGGCGCCGCCATTTGTGCAGCAAGCATGTATCTCATTTCGTCGTAATAAGCCCTTGCATCTTTCTCATTCGAAAAATAACCGCCCTTCCAACCCCAGTAGGCCCAGGCTCCTGCTAGACGGTCAAATACTTGTTTAGATGACGTTTCCCCTGTGAAAGACGCGTCTGATGTCGGCACCGATCGCCATAAGAACTCAGGTACATCCTTTTCCTTAACCTTCTTTGTTTCAGTGGGAACACCCGCTTTACGAAAATACTTTTGCGCAATGACGTCGCTTGCAACCTGGGACCAACTCTTTGGTACCTCTACATTTTCTAGCTGAAAAACTATTGATCCATCTGGATTTTTTATTTCAGATGATGTCAGTGAAAACTCTATGTTTTCGTACGCACAGTTCCCAACCGTCGTAAAATGTCTTTCTATTTTCATTATGTCCCGCCCACTGTTTACTTTTTTCGTTAAGCTCTCAATTTACCTTGATAAGCCATGAATATGACCAGCCACGCTCCAAGATAAAGATACGACGCTTTACCCATCGGACACTACATGTAGTATGTGATTGATCAAGTGACCACAACTTGACGTAGGTTGCCAACAAAGGCAATAGATAAATTTCATAAATTTGCGAAAAACTTTCTTGACTCGCGCTTCTATTTATTTTCGGGCCAAAAAAGAAAAATCAATTAAATAATGATTTAAAGTTGTTAACTTTAAAATGTAATAATTTTGGACATTTACAAGAAAAAGTTAATGACGCTATCACTAAAATAAACTCACAAGGTGATTCATCTCAGTTTATAAAAAATTTACAAAAAACACTATTTTTTCAAAATACAAGCCAATTTGGTTTAACAAAATTCAATTTGACTTATTTTTTTTTGATGGTCGGGACGGCAAGATTCGAACTTGCGACCTACGGTACCCAAAACCGTCGCGCTACCAGGCTGCGCTACGCCCCGATACAGCTGTCTCTATATAATCAAAATTGATTTGGAAAGGCCTTAGTCATAAAAAGTATAATTACTATTATGCCAAATGTACCTAATTCATTGGAGCGACCATTATATTTTTTATAAAATTTCCTGCAACGATGTCTAATGCTTCAGTTAATCCAGCATTTATTTCAATTACGTATTGCACATTGTGGCCACCAAAAATAGCGGCCTCACTAAATGGAACAGCATTTTTAAAAACTTTTGAGATGAAGCCATTTGAATCTGCAAAAATAATGTCTAGTGGAATACTGGTATTTTTCATCCAAAAAGAAACCGATTGCGGCTGATCGTAAACAAACATCATTCCATCACCAAGCCCCAACTCTTCTCTGAACATCAAACCTCGCTGACGCTCTTCGGAACTGATAGCAATTTCGACGCAAAATTTGGCTTTAAGCTGAAGACCGTTATATATCTGCACTTCTTCACGATTGCATTTTGGGTCTGCAAAAGAAAGCTGACCGGTTAAAAGGACAATGCAATTCACAAATATAAAAGCAGAAGTCTTACACCATATGATTTTAATCACTGCATGCAATTCCATCTTAATACTTTATCTGCGAAAATTAAGGATATAAGCGCTCAACATTCCAATGGCTGGCCTTTTCTCCCCTAACCCATAGAAAACGATCATGTAACCGCGACTCGCCTTCTGCCCAAAATTCAATTTCCGCTGGTGCTATCCGGAATCCACCCCAAAACTCTGGTCTTGTGGGTTTCTCACCAAAGCGCTCACTGAACTTATCAACTCTATCCAACAATACTTCTCTAGAAGCCAGTGGTGTAGACTGCAATGACGCCCATGCACCTAACTTACTTCTTAGAGACCTGGAATTATAATATTCGTCAGACGCCTGATCACTTTCTAGCGATGTGAAACCTCTTACCCTAATTTGCCTGCGTAAAAATTTCGAATGCCAGACAAAGCTAGCCTTTCCACAGCCAAGGATTTCAACAGCTTTTTTTGAAGTGAAATTAGTGAAAAATACGAAAGCGTCATGATCAATATTTTTTAGTAAAACCATCCGGACATTTGGCATGCCATCTTCAGAGACGGTGCTTAGTGCAATCGCATTTGGGTCATTTAATTCCCCAACTTCTGCCTCTGAAATCCACCTTTTTGAAATTTCAAAAGGGTTATTTCCTTCAAATATACCGCTTCTATTCACCATTTATCACTCCACGTAAGGATCTCTGCTTATTTAATGCAAACTAGTGCCGAAAAAATATTTGTCAGGCTTGAAGGTCTTCTAACCATAGCTTACACGTTAATAAAGCTACTTTTCGGGGGAATATTTATGTCATCTGGATTAATGACCGGTAAGCGAGGCCTGATCATGGGGTTGGCTAACGAAAAATCGATAGCATGGGGGATAGCACAAGCATGCTTTGAAGCAGGCGCAGATATGGCCTTTTCGTATCAAGGAGAAGCTTTAAAAAAAAGAGTAGGCCCACTTGCCGAAAAAGTTGGCTCCGATTTCTTAATTGAATGTGATGTATCAGATAATTCAAGCATTTTGAAATTGTTTGCTGAAATTGAAAAAGAATGGGGTCAGTTAGATTTTTTAGTTCACGCAATAGGATTTTCAGATAAAACGGAGCTTCGTGGGAGATACGTTGATACAAGTTTAGAAAATTTCAACATGACTATGAATATATCGGTATATTCATTTACAGCGGTAGCTCGTCAGGCTGAAAAATTGATGCCAAATGGTGGCTCAATGCTAACTCTCACGTATTATGGCGCAGAACAGGTTATGCCACACTACAATGTAATGGGGGTTGCGAAAGCAGCATTAGAAACGTCAGTGAAATATTTGGCAGAAGACTTAGGCAAGGACAACATTAGAGTTAACGCGGTATCAGCAGGTCCCATTAAAACTTTGGCAGCTTCTGGAATCGGAGACTTTAGATACATATTGAAATGGAACGAACTTAATTCACCACTCCGAAGAAATGTTACTATTGATGATGTTGGAAAATCTGCTTTGTATTTACTCTCAGAACTAGGTTCTGGCGTCACTGGTGAGGTTTTGCACGTTGATTCGGGATATCATATTGTAGGTATGAAGGCTGTTGACGCTCCCGATATAGATGCTGTTACTGGAAGGAAAGATTAATGTCTGAACGCCTACCGCATGAAAAAGGATTTCATGTTAGCTGGGATCAGCTACATCGTGACGCTAGAGCCCTTTCATGGAGGCTTGACGGCCAGGGGCCAGACAATGGAGCTTGGAAAGCAGTTGTAGCAATCACAAGAGGTGGTATGGCCCCAGCCATGATTATCGCCAGAGAATTGGATATCCGCACGGTCGATACGATTAGCGTAAAATCATATAATCATCAGACTCAAACTGAACCAACAGTCATAAAACCGCCAAATTCAGCATTAACCGGAGATGGCTCAGGGGTGCTTGTTATCGACGATTTAGTAGATACCGGCAAAACACTTGAAGCAGTGCGCTCCATAATGCCCAATGCACACGTAGCAACTATTTACGCAAAACCGCTTGGAAGAAATCAGGTAGATACTTTCATCACTGAAGTAAGCCAGGATACTTGGATATTTTTCCCGTGGGATATGGCTTTACAGTATGTCGAGCCATATAGAGGAACAGATTAAGACAGTCATGATATTTACTGAAAAAGTTGTTAAAACAACTCGCACCACAAGCGTAGATGCACCACCAGTTCTTGAAGTGAAAAATTGGATATCCAATCCTGACTTACAACCATCTAAGCCAATAATAGATGTATCACAGGCAGCACCAACTGAAGCACCACCAACAAAAATGCTAGAGTTTATGGCGAATAAAGTATTATCTGACAACGCGATAAACACATATGGGCCAGTTTTAGGATTAGACGAGCTAAGAGAAAGTCTAGCCAGCAATTGGGCTACTCAATATAACGGTCAAATAAGTAAAAAAAATGTGGCTATTACTAGCGGTTGTAATCAAGCTTTCTGTGCCGTTATTACGGCTTTAACTAATGAAAACGATGAAGTAATAATCCCAACGCCGTGGTACTTCAATCACCATATGTGGCTGCAAATGGCCGGAGTTAAAACTGTGCCACTTGAAACCGATGGAAATATGAGCCCAATAGTTGATAAAGCTAGGGACCTGATAACAAAAAAAACTCGTGCCATAGTTCTAGTCAGCCCAAACAACCCATCAGGATGTGTTTACTCAAATAATATTCTACAAAAGTTTTTTGACTTATGCAGATCGAACAATTTACGTTTAATACTTGACGAAACGTATAAAGATTTTCATCCAAGAGCTTCAAAGCCGCACGATTTATTGGAAAATAATGATTGGGATAGCACACTTACAGTCCTTTATTCATTTTCAAAAACCTATCGAATGACTGGTCACAGAGTTGGAGCATTGCTGACCAGTAATCAAAATTTATTAGAAATAGAAAAGGTTTTGGACACATTTACTGTTTGTCCAGCACAATTAGGCCAATATGCCGCGAATTGGGGTTTAAACAATCTCAACGCTTGGATAACAGAACGTAGAAATGAAATTCTTGATAGAGCGAAACATTTTAAAGAGAAATTTCATCCTTTGACTGAGCTTGGCTGGTCCTTGAAAGGGTGTGGAGCATATTTTGCTTTCCTTGAGCATCCGTTCTTGGAAGAAAGTAATATACTAGCACCATTAATTCTTCGTGATGAGGGTATTCTATTGATGCCAGGTACTATGTTCTATCCAAAAACGGATCCTCTTGGTTCAAGATCATTCAGAATTGCATTCGCTAATATTGATAACAGTAAGATCACTACTTTGCTTGAAAGACTGCAAAACCTAAGCTATCAGCGTGTAATCGAAAAAAAACATAAACAAGTACAGTGATCTTTATATATTCCTCGAGGTAAAAATGGCAGGTTCTAAAAGTAAATTAGGAAAGACTTTCGCCTGGATTCTCATGACCTTTGTTATAATTGGTTTGGGCGGCTTTGGCGCTGTAAATTTTTCTAGTTCAAATAATAGTGTAGCATCGGTTGGTCAGACGGAAATTAGCAGCACTGATTACGCCCGAGCACTGAGTAATGAACTGCGTCGCTTTTCAAGTCAATTGGGACAAGAGATAAAATTTGAACAGGCGCAAGCCTTTGGTATCACAGGAAATGTGTTAAGCCAACTTATCACCGCAAAGAGCCTCGAGGACGAGGCAAAACGTATCGGTATCTCGGTAAATGACGAAACAATTGTGACAAGTTTAAGCGAGACGNCGGCTTTTCAAGGTTTGGATGGAAAGTTTGATAAAGAAACCTACAAATTTGTACTCGAAAATGCTGGCATGACACCTTCCATGTACGAAGATGTAGCAAGAGCTGAAACGTCAAGAATGATCTTACAGTCAGGCATTACAAAAGGTGTGACAGTTCCAGAAGGTTATTTGAAAATTTTGGCAAAATATATGCTTCAGACACGTGCTTTTGAACTAGTTTCGTTAAATTGGGAAGATTTAAATAAACCTGATCCTCAACCAACTGAAGAAGAATTAACGAAATATCATTTAGATAAGTCGGATCAGTATATGAGACCCGAGACAAAAATNATCTCNTATGTACTNTTAACCCCGATAATGCTCAGTNNAAAAATAGANATCGNAGAAAGCAANTTANAAGAGGCCTATGAAGCAAGCGCATTTCTNAGTTTAATGAAAAAGAAAAAAGACGNTCTGAGAAACTTGTATTTTTNACGTTGGANGAGGCNNNAGACGCATTNAATTCAATNAAAANTCAANATACNTCCTTTGAAANCTTGGTNANTGANCGGGGTCTTACTCTAAANGANANTGATATCGGCTTTTTAACAAAANCCGAATTTAAGGCTGCTGCAAATGGTATTTTTGAAGCTGATTTAAANGAAGTTGTAGGTCCATTTGAAACCGATCTNGGCCCAAGCCTTTTCAGACTGGTGGAAATTAAGGAAGCTAAGACTTCAACATTTAACTCTGTTAAAGCAAAGNTGGTCGAAGAANTGGCATTATCTGAAGCAACTTCTGAAATTGCNAAACTATCTCAGGAATTCGATGACCTTCTAGCATCNGGTGCGACCTTAGAAGAGTTAGCTAACGAAACANCTCTTGNNCTNTNCGAAATCGCATANTCTCNNNAGATGGAAGATAACGAANTAANTAAATTTNAANGTTTTAGAGNTGAGGCGACAGNAATTTCAGCTACAGATTTTCCCAAAATAATAACTNTNNCAGATGGATCGGTGGCAGCCNTACGATTAGATCAAACTNTGGAACCAGCGTTAAAGCCACTTGATGAGGTNTATCAGTCAGTTTCNGATGATTGGATAAGAGATAANAGAAATGAANTNTTAAAAAANGAGGCGCAGCTTTATATATCGAACGGTGATATNGCTTCCATGGANTCGANNCAATTCGAAGAAATTGCNCGAGACNGCTTTTCTGACAANACACCTCCCGCNCTTCTCGCNACAGTTTTTGAGATGAGTAAAGACGAATACAGAATAGAAAAANTAAATNATACANATGCAATTATCCATCTTCTAGAAATNAAAGANGGNNTTGCNGAAAAACCNGAAGAANTAGAAATTTTANAATCTTTGNAANCCCAAATAAAATCGACACTATCNCAAGACCTCTTCAGGATTATGATTTCAGACATNCAGAAGTCTAGAGGTATTGCGGTAGACGAAAGTGCNATAAATGCAGTGCACTTAAACTTTCAATAGCTNCTGTTATGGAACTTACCCCNCAATACAAAGATTTTGAAAAAAATTATCAGAATGGCATAAATCAATTAGTCTATTGCCGTTTAGCNGCNGACTTAGATACACCTGTTTCNTTAATGATGAAATTAACAAATGAGGAAGANAATTCGTTTATTCTTGANTCTGTAACAGGTGGNGAAATTAGAGGTCGTTACTCAATNATAGGTATGCGCCCAGATAAAATTTGGAAGTGTTTAGGAAATGAAAATTATATCAAAATANTTAACGATGATGGATCTGGAGTTTTTGAAAAACAGGATGAAGATCCATTAACCGGACTANGAAAACTCTTATCCGATAGTTACATCGATATTCCGAAAAATTTNCCACAGTCAAGCGCNGGTATTTTTGGCTATTTGGGATATGANACAATCCGNTTAGTAGAAAATCTTCCTAATTTAAACCCNGATCCAATTGGACTACCGGATGGGGTCTTCTTGCGNCCGTCTCTAGTGGCTGTNTTGGATGGCGCCAAGGGTGAAGTAATATTNGTGGCCCCAGCATGGCATCATGATNGTAGTGATGCGAAAAAGTCGTATGAAAATGCCTCAAAACTAATAAATANCGCTATTAGAAAGCTTGAAAAAGANCTNGCAGAAACAAGAGATTTAGGAAGTCCAAAAAATATAAATCCACCAGTATCAAACTTTTCGAAAGCCGATTATTTAAAAGCCGTTGCGAAAGCTAAAGAATACATATCAGCCGGTGATATTTTTCAAGTGGTACCCTCTCAAAGGTGGTCACAGGACTTCAACTTACCACCTTTTTCATTGTATCGATCGCTACGCAGAACAAATCCCTCTCCTTTCATGTTTTTTTTTAATTTTGGTGATTTTCAAATTATTGGCGCGAGCCCAGAAATCCTTGTCCGTGTATTTGATAATCAAATTACAATAAGACCAATTGCAGGAACTCGTCCAAGAGGGAAAACAGTTGAGCAAGATAAAGCCTTAGAAATTGAATTACTAAATGATAAAAAAGAATTAGCAGAGCATTTAATGCTGTTAGACTTAGGACGGAATGACGTCGGACGTGTATCAAAGATTGGTACAGTAACACCAACAGAAGAATTTATAATTGAACGATATAGCCATGTTATGCATATAGTTTCAAATGTTGTTGGAGAGCTTGCACCAGAATATGACGCATTATCTGCTTTTTTTGCAGGCATGCCCGCCGGTACAGTTTCGGGCGCTCCAAAAGTAAGAGCAATGGAAATCATCGATGAATTGGAACCTGAAAAAAGAGGTGTATATGGAGGTGGCGTTGGCTATTTCAGCGCAGCTGGTGACATGGATATGTGTATCGCATTGCGTACGGCTATTTTGAAAAATCAAAAGCTTTATATTCAAGCAGGTGGAGGTGTAGTCTACGATAGCACACCGGAAGACGAGTACATGGAAACAGTACACAAATCCAACGCAATAAGGCGCGCTGCTGCTGACGCAGGCATTTTTACAACTTCCAAAGATTAGTTCATAAAAATTCGATAGTTTTGAGATGTTAAATAGAACTTATGAGGGCTTATTAACTCTTCATATTCATTTATCAGATAGATTTTGGACGTTATCACCAACTGGATTAGCCCCAAGAATAGGTATGTTTGGCTCAGTTGGAAGGCTTGGATTAAAATCATCCAATTCAGGATTTAAGGTCTTATCAAATTCTATCGGGTCTATACTATAGTTTATGATTAAATTAGATGGATTTTCTATAAGGCTCTCACTTATCACCGAAGAACTATCTAAATTTTTTGCAAATGACGGAAGAACAGGCCGAGATTCATTTGGTTGAGGTTGAAATAGCTGACCCTGTTTCGATGGAGGCTCACCTGTTACTTCATTAAGACTGTCACCAAACACATCAGCCTTTGGCTCAAGGGCTGGTGCTGTAATTTGGTCGGTTAATTTATTGTCTAGATCTGTTTCAAGGACTAAAACATTTTTATTTAATGGCATTATCACTGGTTCAAGCTGATAAATTGCAACTGGAGGTAAATCAGGCCGAGATTGATCAAATTCTGAACCAGAGGGAACTTCTAGTATCACTTCACTAGGCAATTCATTCTGTTGCACTTTAAGTATTTTTACAGTTGCAGGAATACTTAGAACAACACCTCCTAAGATTAACGCAAAAGCAATGCCAAAGATAAACTTAGTTATAGCGCTCTCTCCTTAAATAAAAGTGGCTGCATATTCTTAAAACACTTGCGCACATCGATACCCACAACTATCACAGAACAAGTAATACTCTACGAAGTCTTCTGGCGCTAGTCCCGATCGCTCTAAAGGAAAAAGTATGATCCTAATTATCGATAACTATGATAGTTTTACATATAATTTGGTTCATTTAATCGGAAAAATATCGTCAAACATCCTAGTAAAGCGTAATGACGCCATTACCGTGTCTGAAGCTATAGACATGGCACCATCCGGAATAATACTTTCACCCGGCCCCTGTGATCCAAATCAAGCTGGTATCTGTTTGAAATTAACGCTGAGCGCAGCAGAAAATAACATACCTTTACTTGGGGTCTGTTTGGGACATCAAACCATAGCCCAGGCATTTGGAGCCAAGATTACACGTTGCCATGAAATTATTCATGGAAAACTAGGTGAAATTCATCACGATAATGAGGGCATCTTGGAGGGAGTACCTCAAGCGTTCAATGCAACCAGGTACCATTCTTTAATCGTGTCTCAAGAGAACTTACCATACGAAATAAGAAAAACTGCCTGGCTCAAGGATGGTACCATCATGGGAATTGCCCACAATAATTTTCCTATATATGGTGTACAATTTCATCCTGAGTCAATCGCATCGCAGTATGGACATCAATTGATAAATAATTTTTTTGATAAGACGGGAATTAAAATATGACCCAGGAAATGAAACCTTTAATATATGCGGCGTCCGAAGGGCCATTAAGCACGGCGCAAGCTAAATTAGCATTTGATATCTTGTTTGAGGGCAAAGCAGCTCCTTCCCAGGTAGGCGGCCTGTTAATGGCAATGAGAGCTCGTGGAGAGTCAGTTTCGGAATATTCAGCAGCGGCAGCAGCCATGAGATCTAGATGCATTTCTGTAAAAGCCCCACTCGGCTCCATAGATATAGTTGGCACAGGCGGTGACGGAGTTGGTACTTTAAATATTTCTACTGCCTCCGCGTTCGTAGTAGCTGGGGCTGGAGTAAATGTGGCAAAACACGGCAATAAGAACTTAAGCTCAAAGTCAGGCGCTGCAGATGCTTTAACAGCACTTGGTATAAATGTAATGGTGGATTCAAGCGTTGTGGAGGCTGAAATCAAACATGCTGGCATAGGGTTTATGATGGCACCGATGCATCATCCAGCCACTAGACATGTGATGCCAATAAGGCAGGAACTTGGGTGTAAAACTATTTTTAATATCTTGGGGCCATTAACTAATCCTGCGGGTGTTAAGCGTCAGCTAAGTGGTGCATTTGCACCGGATTTACTTTTTCCAATGGCTGAAACTTTAGATACCCTGGGCTGTGAAAAGGCTTGGCTTGTTCACGGTTCGGATGGCACCGATGAACTCACTATAGTTGGATCTTCTTCAGTAGTCGAGCTTGTTGATGGGAAAATTAGTTCTTTCGAAATCCATCCAGAAGATGCGGGGTTACCTACTCATAAATTATCAGAGATATTAGGTGGTTCTCCAGATGAGAACGCAGCTGAACTGAAAGGCCTTTTAGAAGGTAAAAAAAATGCATACCGCGACGCAGTACTTTTAAATTCTGCTGCCGCTTTAGTAATTGCAGGCAAATGCGACTCATTAATAGAGGGAGTTGAGCACTCAGTCGAAAGTATAGAAAGTGGCAAGGCAAAAGAAGCTTTAGAGATTGTAAAGAAAGTTTCAAAAGGTGAGCTATGACAACGACCATTTTAGATACTATTAAAAAATATAAATTAGAAGAAATCGAACAAGATAAAAAGCTCATATCAACAGGTAGTATCGAGGATCTCGCAAAAACTGCTGCTCCAGTTAGAAAATTCTATGAAGCAATAAAACTTGCTCAAAATGACGGATATGGGTTGATAGCAGAAATTAAAAAAGCGTCACCGTCAAAAGGGTTAATCCGAGATGACTTTAATCCAGAAGAACTAGCTAAAGCATACGAAGAAGGTGGAGCTACTTGCTTGTCTGTCTTGACAGATAAACCTAGTTTTATGGGTGATAAAGCCTATTTAAAGCTCGTAAGAAATTCANGCAACCTCCCTGCTCTACGAAAAGATTTTATGTATGATACATATCAAGTTAGTGAGGCTCGAGCATTAAATGCAGACTGCATCTTGATAATCATGGCTTCGGTCAGTGATCAACAAGCTATGGATCTAGAACATGCCGCGGTCTACTGGGACATGGATGTTTTAATTGAAGTACACGACGAAATAGAACTTGAGAGAGCAATGAACTTAAAATCTCCAATGATTGGAATAAACAACAGAAATCTAAAAACATTTGAGACTTCAATTGATACAACAAAGAGATTATCAAAACTTATACCAAGCGANCGGTTGATTGTAAGCGAAAGTGGACTTTTTAATAATGACGACCTCAAATCTATGGCGAGAATTGGCGTCAGGTCATTTCTAATAGGAGAAAGTTTGATGCGACAAGAAGATGTTAAAAGAGCCACTCAAGACATTCTNAATAAGCCATTGAGATAGTAAATGTCTAAGTCTTTGACCCACTTTGACAGTAAAGGCGACGCCCACATGGTTGACGTAAGCTCAAAGGATAATACCGACCGAATTGCTATAGCGAAAGGTAACGTCAGTATGAAGCGTGAGACCTTTGATATTATGACTGAGGGTAAAGTAAAGAAAGGTGATGTTTTGTCCATTGCTCGCATAGCGGGCATCATGGGATGCAAAAAAACCTCAGAATTAATACCTCTTTGCCACCCAATCCCGTTAAGCAACGTAAAAATCAATCTTATCCCAAATATTGATCTCCCAGGATTGGAAATAGAAGCTCATGTGAGAACTAATGGACCGACAGGAGTAGAAATGGAGGCGTTAACAGCCGTATCAGTCGCGTCTCTTACCATTTATGATATGTTAAAGGCCGTAGATAAAACAATGGAAATAGGGCGTATTCGACTGACATTGAAGGAAGGTGGAAAGTCGGGACGTGTAGAGAACCCATGATTTCTGTGAACGAAGCTCTAGAGAAATTATTTGCACTTGCAAAAGTTACGCAGGTTGAAAACGTTGAGCTTAAAAAATGTCTTGGACGTGTATTGGCCGTACCGCTGGAGGCAANTCGCAACAACCCTCCTTTCCCATCTTCAGCGATGGACGGATATGCAATAAATAAACAAAACTTGAAAACNGGAACGGAGTTTAAGGTTGTTGGGGAATCTTCTGCAGGGCATTCCTATCCAAGCAANATTAACAACAATCAAGCAGTAAGAATATTTACCGGGTCTAGAATTCCCGATGGAGCAAACTTTGTAATAATACAAGAGGACGTGGAAACTTTTGGGGATCTCATAAAACTAAAGGAAGGGTTTGAAAGAAAATCCAATATTAGGCTGGAAGGTTCTGACTTTTCTATCGGTCATAAAGTAAACGCTCCACTTGTNTTGGGACCNAAAGACATNTCACTTTTGGCTGCTATGAANTTTCCCTATTTGGACGTGCAAGAGAAGCCAACAGTGGCAATAATTTCGACTGGCGATGAATTAGTACTTCCAGGCGAGTCACCTAACTCCGATCAAATCATTGCTTCTAACGCTTACGGAATAGCGTCGCTGTGTGAGGAATGCGGCGCGCAAGCAAGAATACTACCGATAGCTCAGGACAACTTAAAATCNATCGAATACGTAATAGGTTTAGCACAAGANTCGGATCTAATTGTCACAATTGGTGGAGCTTCGGTCGGAAAATATGATCTTGTTAATCAAGCAATTGATAATTGTGGGTTTGATAAAAGCTTTCATAAGATAGCAATGCGCCCNGGAAAACCATTAATGGCTGGAAAAATAAAAGATACTGTAATTGTTGGTTTGCCAGGGAATCCAGTTTCAGCCTTAGTTTGTGGCTACGTCTTTATTAAACCATTGATACAGGCAATGTTGGGACTGGAGCGAAAACGAACCCAGCAACTAATGGGGATATGCGCCACTGCTGTTCCTAAAAATGGACCCCGAGAACACTATATGCGCGCAGTATTATTGCCAAACGGATCTCTCGAACCAATAGAAAGCCAAGATAGTGCTNGGTTAGCGCTGTTATCTAATTCAAATGCCCTTCTTATTAGACCCCCATATGCAAAGGCTGATCCCCCAAACACCCCATGTAAATATATAAAAATTTAATGGAATCGCATAAAAGCTTGACACAAAAACGGAACATTAGTAGAACAAAGTAAAAATTGAGGGAAAGCATGCTAACACGTAAACAGCACGATCTACTAAATTTTATAAACAAGCACCTTACAAAAGATGGAATACCACCTTCTTTTGATGAAATGAAAGAGGCCTTAGATCTACGTTCAAAATCAGGTATTCATCGGCTAATCACTGCCCTAGAGGAGCGTGGGTTCATTCGAAGGCTTGCACATAGGGCAAGGGCGATAGAGATCGTTAAGCTTCCTGACTCGCTGAATACAAATGATAAAGTTACGCAACTTCAAAATAATCTCACCGCAAAGTCATCAGGCAAAGTTGAGGCAGACAATCAACAGCTTTCAAATTTAGTGCACGCGAAAGAATTACCGGTAATGGGGCGAATTGCAGCCGGGGTTCCAATAGAGGCAATAAGTCAAATTTCTCACAATGTCGCTGTTCCAGGATACATGTTAAGAAATGGCGGAGACCATTATGCGCTTGAAGTTAAAGGAGACTCTATGATTGAAGAGGGTATTAATGATGGCGATATTGTCGTAATAAAAGAAACCAAAACAGCGGTTAATGGGGATATAGTTGTAGCCCTAGTTAAAGATAGTGAAGCAACACTGAAAAGATTCTTTTACAGAGGCGATGCAATAGCCTTGGAAGCAGCCAACCCGGCATATGAAACCAGAATACTGCCAAGTGGTGACGTAAGGGTCCAAGGGCGACTGGTCGGTCTGATAAGGTCTTACTAGTTCATTTAACCAGAAAACAATCGTTCCTCTCAAATGGTTATGAGTTAACATATGCCGTTGTAGGTCTAAGAAGACTTGCTTGT
>NYSJ01000026.1 GCA_002682975.1 Paracoccaceae bacterium | reverse complement strand
GTCTCAAAATCAACCTTCCCTTTACTTACGTTAGTTCATTTCAAATTCAAGTAATTTAAATTTTTAAAATTCGATAAATGGAAACCAATCAGTTCGAAGTATCTGGTTCTCTTCCATATTATGTTGTGGAAACGGAGGAGAAGTTGGGCCGGGCCTTTCTGTATAACTTGTATCGTCACCGAGCAGTCTTAAGGAGAACGCGCGTCTTCGTTGGTCTGCTGTTGCTCCACGAGCGCCATGCAGAATATTGAAATTAAATGCAACAGCATCTCCGGGTTCCATCTTGAATTCTTTAATATCCATATGTTCTTTTTCGGGATCTGGAACAGGTAAATACTCATCCGTAGTCGGGTAGAAATTTTCATTCGATAACCATTTAGTTGGAAGTACNGGCTTTGGCCACTTGTGCGAGCCTGCGACCATTCTTAATGTGGCGTCTTTGACTGGATCCAATGGCACCCAAAAACTTAACGTTTTANTTCCCTTGATAAAATAATANGGCCCATCGGTATGCCANGGCGTTGATGTTAACGTCCCCGCTTCTTTAACTAAAACATGATCATGAAACATCTGGATAGTTTTCGATTGCATTAGAAGTGCTGCTGTTTTAGCAACATTTTTATCGAAGGCNGCATTTCGAAATTCATCAATACGTTGCCAGTTACAATAATCGTCAAAAAAGCGACCCTTCTCACCTTCTTTCGTATTTTCTGCAGCAAATGGACCGGGTTTTTCAATATTTTTTTGAACACCAATTCTCAAACTTTCAACGTGTGCCTTGAATAGTCCAGGTATAAAGGCAATGCCATCTTCCTGGAATGTGTCGATAGTTACTTGGTTCAACATTTCTTCACTTAATTTATTTATTGTAGACAGACGAACTTTTTGGCGTGTCTTTGTCAATGGCTTTGTTTAGAAAATAAAAGTAAACTAAATTTACACAATTGGATTTTTTTATGAAGGCATCTGTTTTACATAAATTTTGTACTCCGCCGAACTTTGAGGAAGTAGATGATCCAGTGTGTAGGCCAAAATCCGTAGTCGTNGAATTAAANGCATGTGGGGTTTGTAGGTCAGATCATCATGCATGGTCAGGNCATGATCCAGACGTTGAACTGCCTCACATTATGGGGCATGAGTTAGCAGGCGTTATAGTTGAAATTGGATCTGAAATTAAGGAGTTTTCTGTNGGTGATCGTGTAACTGTTCCATTTATTCTNGGATGTGGTTTGTGCTCTGATTGTCAGACAGGTAATTCTACAATATGTGATAATCAGGAAACAATTGGTTTTACCATACGTGGTGGTTTTGCTCAATTTGTTGAAATTCGGTTTGCTGACTTTAATCTGGTAAGCCTCCCAGGCTCACTTAGTTTTGAGATAGCGGCGGCAATGGGGTGNCGAGTTACAACCGCATTTAGAGCGCTTACGGACCGCGCGTGTCTATCAGCAGGAGAGTGGTTGGCAGTCTTTGGGTGCGGTGGTGTAGGCACATCTGCTGTTGTGATTGCAAAAGCTATGGGTGCAAAAGTCATTGGCATCGATATTAATAGTTCTGCACTAAAAAAGGCCACTGATCTGGGGGCTGATATCGTTTTAGATCCAGCCAAATTTAAGAATATCTGGCANGAGGTCAGAGATCTAACAAACGGTGGAGTCCACGTTTCGTTAGATGCCCTNGGAGAAGAGGTNACNTTCCAGAATAGTATTCGTTCACTTAGAAAACTTGGCAGGCATATTCAGGTAGGAATGCCCACTGCANATAATGCTATTGTGTCTCTTGCTCTGTTAGATTTGATATACTCCAGACAATTGAAAATTATTGGAACGCGGGGTATGNCGTCGTCCGGTTTTGAGCCACTAATAACAATGATCACTGACGGCTCTATTAAAATGGACAGTCTAATAACCAGAAAGTTAAAACTGAGTCAGGTGCATGAAGCTATGTTACAATTTCGAACCAGATCGGAGTCTGGCATCACAATAATAAATAATTTTTCCATGTGATGATTTGCTTTTGGTATATATCTACTGCTAATTATCATATGCAGATGATTTTTAAAATCTGGTAATAGTTATTCCACTTTTTTCAAGCGCATCTTTAATTTCTTTAGCTATGTTCACGGCATTGGGTGTATCACCGTGAAGGCATACTGTATCAATTTTAGTTTTTATTTCTTTGCCGGTATGGGTAATAATCGCACTTCTGGAAATCATTTCAGCAACGCGCGCTCCGGCAGCGATAGGATCAGCTATAACGGCACCTGGCATTGATCGGTCCACCAATGTTGCATCGTCATTGTAACTTCGGTCTGCAAATATTTCTCCAACCCAATTAGCTTTAAGGTTTTCTACGGCGTCTTGTTGTTTTGTTTTTACTAAGGCCATAATTGGAACTTCTTTGGTTACCGANATCACTGCTTCATAACATGCTTTAGCGAGCTCGTAATCTTCCGAACACATATTTGAAAGGGCACCATGTAATTTAACATGCGTTATTGTTGTGCCTTCTGCATTCNCCATAGCTTTAATTGCTCCAATTTGGTATCGAATTTGGTTTTGGATAGTTTCAATAGGAAGGTTCAAGCGTCTGCGACCAAATCCAACTAAATCGTCGAAACCGGGGTGTGCTCCAATTCCTACACCTCTGTTTTTTGCCAATTTTATAGTCTTTGCCATTACATCGGGATCTCCAGCATGAAAGCCACAAGCAATATTGGCAGACGATATTATATCCAGCAAAGCTTCATCATTTCCCTTGACCCAGGATCCAAAACTTTCACCCAAATCCGCATTTAAATCTATATGCATAAAATATCCTTTACACTAATCTTTTGCCCATATCGCACCACCGATCAAATTTAAATCCATTAAATNTGTAATTTTTTGGGGGTCAAGAATTGGTTCTGAACATCTTTGTGTGATTGTTTCTAATTCTTTACCATCCTCTGAGACAATTTTATTTGCATCATCTCTTGATATGAACTTAAANCGAATTTTTTTTCCAGTTTTTAGCTGGGCAATAGCTGGAATGTCAGGGGGAATAATACATCCTATTCTTGGATACCCTCCCATTGTTTGACAGTCTCCTAATAAAACAAATGGCTGCCCAGAACCGGTCATTTGGATATCGCCGGGAACTATCATATCCGATACAATTTTCAATTGGTTAGAAATAGAAAAACCTGATCCAGTGTGAGTTAATTTTATTCCGCTCCTATTGGATTGATTATCAATTGAAAACTCCGTTTCTGTAAATCTTTCTACTGTTTCAGATGTAAAAAAATGAGTTTGAAAAGACTCAATTAATCTAAAAGTAGTTGTGTCAAATCTGTCAAATGCTTTAATTNCTTGGCACTTGATGGTCTCTAAATTTTTTTCTGACGGAGCCAAGATGTCTGCTTGAAGAGAGTACTTGCCAATACCAGCAGGTGGCTGAGCCGAGCTAGAGTTAAATATTCTTGGCGCCGTAAAACCTCCCCGTAAATGCAGATAACTATAGCGACCGTTCTGAGGTGCTCCCAAATTGAGTATGCCACCTTTAAATAAATAATGGCTAGCATTCCAATCCAAAGGTTTTTGATCCAAGCTGGCCGGCATAGTTGCGCCTGTNAACGCTACCATACAGTCTTCTAAAATATTAAATGTTCCTCCATTTCCAATAAGTTCAAGTGCNGTACTGTTTGGATCTTGATCAAGCAAGGCAGCGCCCTCAAAAAGTGCATAATAATCCGCCGCACCGGACCGTGATATACCCTTAGANTAGAAGCCACTTCTTCCAAGATCCTGAAAGGAGGAAAAGCCTGAGATTGATATTACTTCCAACATATCAATTCCTAATCTCTGAAATTTTTACACCACCAAGTCCGTCAGCGTTATCGTTATTGATTTGATATAATTCGCTTGAATTAATTTCTACAAAAGTTATTTCGTCGCCAGGTTTTAGTAAAATTGGTTTCTGTCTATTAGAGTTAAAACATTCGAATGCAGTTTGGCCTATGTGATGCCAGCCAGTTGGGGTGCTATTTGAAAAAATAATTAACTGTCTTATTGCGCAAACAAGCGCGCTTTTAGGTACACTTTTCGCGACTTCAGCCAATCTTGGTATGTCCCATTTTTCAGAGAGCAAGCCAGCATAAGGCTGCCCAGGGGAAAAGCCAATAGTCATTACTCGTGTTCGAGTGGTAGTAAACTCCAGGATGGCCTGAGATCGGCTAATTCCTGCTAGTTCTATAACTTTTTTGAACTGAGGGGCTAATTCAGTTCCAAATACGCAAGGTATTTGAAAAAGCTTGCGATTTGTGGGCAGGGTTGAAGTGTACCAGTTTTTTTCTCTCAGTATTTCNTCAAAAAAGCTAAGGATCGAATTTACTGATGCTAACTTTGTATCGATCCTGAAATATGCAGCTGTCAACGAGTTAGCACTTTCTAGAATAGCAGGTTGATTTTGTTGCTCCACTTCATGTCGCAAAGCCAAGGCGGCTGAGTTAGCACTTTCGCAAATCTCATCGGAAAATTGTACCAAAATGCCATCAAGTCCTACAAAATTAATTTTTGGAAAATTATTTGTCATGTATCTTTCATTTTTATGCGTTTTATTTTTAGCAATTTATCATGTAGAAAAGCAACTTATGTGATCAGTTGACCTGGAATTTTTGATACGGTGCAAATAACGTGAACAGCTACTTGCAGTAAACTCCAATGAACGTTAAATGGATCTAGCCTGAACAATGGAGTTTTTTTATGTCAATCGACAGAGCGACAGCGGCAANAGTTGCAAAGTTAGCACGAATTAAAGTTGATGAGAATTCGTTAGATAGCCTAGCAAACGAATTTAACCAAATTCTTAAGTTTATTGAACAATTGAATGAAGTTGACGTTGAAGGTGTTGAGCCGATGACTTCCGTTTCCCCGCAAAAGTTAAAACGTCGTATTGATCAGGTCAGTGACGGGGATCAGCAAGATAAAGTACTTTCTAATGCCCCAGATGCCCGAGAAGGATTTTTTGCTGTTCCTAAGGTTGTAGAGTAATGGCGGATACTAACACCTGGACAATCGCAGAGGCGAGAGACAAGTTGAGGGCTAAAGAAATAACCTCTGAAGAGCTNACGCTATCATGCATTTCGGCAATTGATGCTGCGGATGCCCTTGGTGCGTTCGTTCACAAAACGCCTGATGAGGCGCTTGATCAGGCAAAATCAGCAGATTTACTATTAAAACAAGGAGACGCCCACTCCCTGTGCGGGATACCTNTTGGCGTTAAGGATCTTTTTGCTTGCGAAGGTGTTCCAACTCAAGCTGCAAGTAAAATTTTAGACGGTTTCAAACCAGGATATGAGAGTACNGTAACGCAAAATTTGAAAAATTCGGGTGCCGTCACTCTGGGTAAATTGAACATGGATGAATTCGCTATGGGCAGTTCAAATGAAACATCTGTGTATGGTAATGTTATAAACCCATGGAAAATTTCAGATAAATTGCTCACTCCAGGAGGATCTTCGGGTGGATCAGCATCAGCTGTTGCAGCTGACTTATGTCTTGCAGCGATAGGAACTGANACTGGTGGGTCTATCCGCCAGCCTGCAGCTTTTACAGGCATTGTTGGCGTAAAGCCGACCTATGGTAGATGCTCCAGGTGGGGCATAGTTGCTTTTGCAAGTTCACTTGATCAAGCTGGGCCGATGTGTAAATCCGTGCGTGATACGGCTATTATGCTAGAACCAATGTGTGGTTTCGATAAGAAAGACAGTACAAGTTCTGACAATGCTGTACCCAACTTTGAAGCAATGCTTACTGGTGATATNAAAGGAAAAAAAATCGGAATACCGCGCGAATATCGATTAGATGGCATGTCGTCTCAAATTGAAAGCCTATGGCAAGATGGGGCTGAAATGTTACGGGGTGCCGGTGCTGAGGTGGTGGATATTTCATTACCACATACCAAATATGCGCTTCCGGCTTATTATGTGATTGCTCCAGCAGAAGCTTCCTCAAATTTAGCAAGATATGATGGAGTAAGGTTCGGTCGCAGAGCCACTTTAAGTGCAGGTGAAACCATCACGGAAATGTATGAAAGATCCAGATCTGAGGGTTTCGGAACGGAAGTGCAAAGACGGGTAATGATTGGCACTTACGTGTTATCAGCTGGATTTTACGATGCATATTATAACCGTGCNAGAAAAGTTAGATCTCTGATAAAGCAAGACTTTGAGAACGTTTTTTCCACTGGNGTTGATGCAATTCTCACTCCTACAACACCATCAGCCGCNTTTGAACTTGGTAAAATGGAAAGTGTGGATCCAGTTGAAATGTATCTAAATGATGTGTTTACNGTGACTGTNAATTTGGCGGGTTTACCAGGTATATCCATACCTGCTGGCCTAAGCAGTGANGGGCTACCNNTNGGTTTACAGCTAATTGGACGTCCATGGGAGGAGGGAGATCTATTGAATATCGCCTATACCCTGGAAAGTGCCACTGGATTCGTCGATAAACCTGAAAAATGGTGGTAAATAATTGGGATTAAAGTTTTTATCGTCTGTGATAGCGCCTTACTGCATCATGCTTTCNTTTCTATTTGTCTCTGCATGCGTGCCTGGCAATGATATTGGTACAAANATACCCCTGGTGAATGAGGACGTATTAGCGGAAGAAACTGTAGAAGTAAGTAAACCCACATTAGATAACCCTGGTTTGTCTGATGAAAACGACTTTGACGCTGTAGCAGAGCGTCAAACTATTGAAAGTGATGCTGAGCGTTTAAAGCGTAACCAAGAGGTTTACACTGTCATAAAGCCCACTAACGTTCCTCGAAGGACTAATACTAATATACCCAACGTGGTGGCATACGCACTTAAAACTGATAACCCCTTGGGCACTATGCTTTATGAACGGCGTTTCAAGTCACAGGCAAGGTTTGAGCGNAATTGTAATAGGTATGTGTCCGATAGTTCTGCTCAAGAAGCCTTTCTACTCACTGGAGGTCCAGAAAGAGACCAGTTCGGNATCGATCCTGATGGTGATGGGTTTGCTTGTAGATGGGATCCCACGCCTTTTCGACTGGCGGTAGGAAAATAGTGAATAAATATTGACCAATTTCTAACCAGAACTTACATAGGTTTGTATGCGGGAGGCTGAATGGTCGCGGAGTTAAATTACTTCGAGGAAAGTCCGGACTCCACAAAGCTACGGTGCCGGGTAACGCCCGGGCGGGGCAACCCGACGGAAAGCGCCACAGAAAAAAAACCGCCTGAGTACATTTCTTGGGTAAGGGTGAAAAGGTGGGGTAAGGGCCCACCGGGTTCATGGTAACATGAANTGCATGGCAAGCCCCACCGGGAGCAATGCCGAATAGGAGCCACGTGCGGTGAGTTTGCTTTATGCACTCAATTCGCGGATTTGCTTTGGACTAGTGGTTCGGGTAGGCAGCTAGAGGTTCGNTGGTAACATCGAACTTAGATGAATGGCCATTCATGAAGGTTNATCCTTTGGGACAGAATCCGGCTTATAGGCTTCCCGCATACTATTATTATCGAAATAATTTATGATATTAGCGTATTAACGTTGACACAGACGAAATCTTCATTACAAGGCTAGCTCAATTAGAATTTGATGGTTATCTTATCAGGAGAAATCACATGGCTAAACCAACTACAGTTAAGATACGTCTGAATTCAACAGCAGATACTGGCCATTTTTATGTGACCAAGAAAAATGCTCGTACGATGACTGAAAAAATGGTTGTTCGAAAATATGACCCGATAGTACGAAAGCACGTTGAGTACAAAGAAGGTAAAATCAAGTAAAAAAAACCGCGTCAAAGACGCGGTTTTTGTTTAACGTGCTAGTTTTATTCTTGATTACCCATGAATAACAACAAAAATTGAAACATATTTAGGAAATCTAAGTACAGACTTAACGCCCCATGAATGGCTGACTTATCCAACCATTGCTGATCTCCATGGTGCGCATGTTGCAGATATTGGATCTTTATGTTTTGTGTGTCGTAGGCAGTCAGNCCTGCGAAAACTAATAAACCAATAATCGAAATAGCAAACATCAGTGCTGGCGACCCCAAGAAAATATTAATGATTGATGCGATGATTATCCCAATCACGCCCATAATCAGAAATGCACCCCATCCTGAAATGTCTCGTTTTGTGGTGTATCCCCACAANGATAAGCCTGCAAAAGCTATAGAGGTCACTAAAAATGTTTGGACAATTGATACTGATGTATAGACGATAAAAATCGAACTCAATGAAACACCGATCAGCGACGCGAACACGAAGAAGAGTAACTGAGCTGCTGCTGCTGATGATTTTCGCATCACATGACCAAAGCCAAAGAACAAAATCCCAAGTGGAGCGAGCATCACTATCCATCTTAAGGGAGATAGATAAAGNGCTGAACCCAGCGAGGTTAAAAGNGTCCCATTAGCCATTTGNGCTGTTGCATANGTCGGATCTGTAGTAGTNGCTAATCCGGANATAGCCCATGCAGCTAACGCTGTAATGAGCATTCCAACTGACATAGTGCCGTAAACTTTATTCATGTGGGCGCGAAGTCCACTATCAATCACCTCGCTTTGCGCCCCCGCGGATGATCTTATTGTTTTATAGTCTGCCATTTATGCCTCCAATGAACAAATCTAATTAACNTTAATATTGGCTGAAATGTATGATTTTTCAAGCTTCCAAAATAAAAAAATAATAATGTAGTAAATATTATATTTTTACAACAACTTTGCCTGTAGATTTTCTATTTTTGATACACTCTAACGCCGCATTTGTTTCGGAAAATGGAAAGATGTGCGAGATATGCGGTGTCAATATCTTATCAGTGTATAGCTTTGTGAGTTCACGCACGCTGCTTGAAATAACTTTTGGGTTAAATTTTAGATAGGCTCCCCAATTTAACCCAATAACTGAAAGGTTTTTAACTAATAGATAATTTGCCGCNATAANCGGGATATCCCCACTTGCAAAACCTATAGTCAGTATTTTCCCTTCCGGCTTACAAGCTCGCACTGCTTCCTTAAAAAGGTCTCCCCCAATCGGATCGTAAACAACATCAGCACCCCCCAAGGATTTTACCACGTCTCGAAGGTTTTCTTTGTTTGTATCTATTAAAACATCGGCGCCGAACCGTTTTGCTATGTTCAGCTTTTCTTGTCCGCGCGCTGCCGCAATTACTTGGGCGCCAAAGTGCTTCCCTAATTCCACAGCTGTAAGGCCTACCCCCCCAGCAGCGCCAAGGACCAACAGTGTATCGTTCTTCTTTAACCTTGCGCAATGTGTCAATGCAATGTGGCTGGTTCCGTAAGCTACTTGGAAACCTGCTGCTACCTCACTTGGCATACTATCTGGAATTTTTATCAATCTTTCAGCTGGAAAATATCCATATTCTGCCAAGCCGCCTTGACCTGCAAANACGGTTACGCGACTGCCAACTTCAGGTGATTGTGTATTTGGTCCAATAGCACTAATCTCACCGGCAATTTCCATTCCTAAAGTAAATGGCACATTCGGTGTATCTTGATATTGATTTTGTTGCATTAACAGATCTGCAAAATTTAAGCCGCAAGCGTCAATTTTTACTTCCACTTGGCCATCTTTTGGTTGTTCGCGAGGTATATTACAAAAAGTGGCTGGCTTATCAAAATCTATTACTCTAAAGGCTTTCATGCTGAGCTTCCTATTTTGCGCAAACTAATACCATGATGAATTTAGAGTCAAACCTTCGAGAAANAGACACTTTTAGAAAACTTGTTTTTATATNTCGATTAGTTTAGCTATTTTANTAGTGAAGGGCGCCTCNATGACTAATTTTCCAGTTCTGTCGAATAAAGANAAAAAGGGATTGGTNGAGTTGGCCAATGAGGCTGCAGATCTTGCTCGTAAAGCTATCCTTCCTTTTTTTNGGCATGAACTCGCNGTAGAAAANAAGGATAAAAACTCNTTTGATCCTGTGACTGAAGCAGACAAAGCGGGAGAAGATGCAATCAGACAAGTTATTTCGTCTTCGCGCCCAGATGATGGTATATGGGGCGAAGAACACGGAGAAAGTGAAAGTAAATCCGGCTACAGATGGGTAATAGATCCGATTGATGGAACGAGAAGCTTTATTTCTGGTACTCCAACATGGGGCGTTCTGATTTCACTAGAACAAATAGGCTTTGGGCCAATCTTTGGCATAATTGATCAGCCATATATCAATGAACGATTTATAGGTGGTTTTGGCACTTCTGAAGTTCGAGGACCATTAGGGGTTCGACCCCTTAAGACCGCTACTACGCAATCATTGTCGGAAAGTAAACTTTTCACAACATTTCCTGAAGTTGGTACGGAAACAGATAAAATGGGGTTCGCTGCAGTTGCGCGAGAGGTGAAGCTGGTCAGATATGGCCTAGATTGTTACGCTTATGCTCTGGTAGCTGCAGGTCAAGTGGATTTAGTGATTGAGGCTTCTCTGAATGCGTATGATATTCAGGCCCCTATTGGCGTCATTGAAGCGGCTGGTGGCATTGTAACCTCTTGGTCCGGTAAGCCTGCCTATCTAGGAGGACAAGTTTTAGCAGCTGCTAACCAAAGATTACATCAGCAAGCGTTAAATATTCTAAATTCATATTCTGATGACTAAAAAAGAACGTACAGTTATAAAAAACGCTGATTTAGTTATTTCAATGGACGACACGCGGCGAATTCTTAACTGTTGCGATATTGTTATTTCTCAAGGTGAAATTCACAAAGTAGAGAAAAATACTCACCTTACTGATGTTGACGAAATTATTGACGCCTCTGGATGTGTGGTTACTCCTGGACTGATCAACACCCATCATCATCTGTTCCAATCTTTGACAAAAGCAGTACCAGGTGGCCAGAATGCACTTTTGTTTGGATGGTTGAAAACGCTCTATCCAATTTGGTCGCGCTTTGGCCCGGACGAAATTCGAATTTCTACCACATTGGGCCTTTCAGAATTAGCTCTAAGCGGCTGCACTATGAGTTCAGACCATCTATATTTATTTCCAAATGGTGCGACCTTGGATGATACAATTCATGCGGCGCACGAGGTGGGCTTGAGATTTTATCCGACAAGGGGTTCCATGAGTATCGGTGAAAGTTTGGGAGGGCTACCCCCAGATAATCTAGTTGAAAAAGAGCCTGATATTATCAACGATTGTATCAGGGTAATTGATAAATTTAATGATGTGACGCCCGCGTCTATGATCAGGATTGGACTTGCTCCCTGCTCACCTTTTTCAGTAACGCGAGAGTTGATGAAAGATACTGCACTCCTTGCTAGAGATAAGGGCGTTACCCTGCACACTCACCTTGCTGAGAATGAAGAGGATATTGCTTATTCTTTAGAAAAGTTTGGTTGCAGGCCTGGACAATATGCAGAAGATCTAGGTTGGACTGGAAAGGATGTATGGCACGCGCATTGTGTTAAATTAGATACTCAAGAAATAAATCTTTTTGCTAGTACTCGTACAGGTGTTTCGCATTGTCCGTGCTCAAATTGCCG
>NYSJ01000025.1 GCA_002682975.1 Paracoccaceae bacterium | reverse complement strand
TTAAATCCACCGATCAAAAACTGGGATGGACTACAGACTGGCTACATAAAACCATTGATAAAATAAAAATGCTCTTAAAGTTTAATAAACCATTTAATGTAATGTCTCAATTTAGCGATAATTCAAAAAAAGCGACAGAAAGAGGTAATTTATCTGATTTTATTTCTATCCCAAATATTTATCCAGTAGGACGGCTTGATAAGGATAGTGAAGGTTTAATGTTGTTATCTGATGATGGAAAATTGCAGCACAACCTTTCAAACCCACAGAATAAAATTAAAAAAACATATTATGTTCAAGTTGAGGGTAAGCCTAAAAACTCTGATTTGGATGTTTTACGAGCAGGGATTGTACTAAAAGATGGTGTTACGCGTCCAGCAGACGTAAAAATAATTGAGCCACCAAATTTATGGGAAAGAATTCCGCCAATTCGAGTTAGAAAAACAGTTCCAGATACATGGTTGGAACTCATTATTTCTGAGGGAAAGAATCGGCAAATTCGACGAATGACAGCTGCCGTTGGGTATCCCACATTACGGCTAGTTCGCACCAAAATAGGTAGTTATGTACTGGATAATTTAAAGCCTGGGGATTTTGAAATTATCCGATAGTTATTGTACTGAGGGCTAACGATTTAATTAAATAGCTGTTAGCCCTTCATCCAAAGCACCTAAAATCTGATTTATTTCGCTCTCAGATATTGTTAGTGGTGGGGACATCAAGATATTGTTCAATCCCAGCCTAACCATGGCGCCAAACTCATATGTCTTTTGATGTATCTTTTTCATAAGGTCGTTATCTAGTGGCGTCTTTTTGTTCTGATCGGAAACCAGCTCGATTCCAAGCATTAGACCATGTCCGCCCCTAACATCACCCACTATATTATGTCTTTTAGCTAAGTCTATAACGCCATTATATAATTGCATCCCACGAGCTTCGGCATTGACCTTGGTATCTAGGCGTTCAGTTTCTGATAAGCACGCTACTACTGCTGCGGCGCCAACTGGGTGAGCGGAGTAGGTATAACCATGAAAAATTGCACCTTCGCCTGTCTTATCATTTTCAAACACTTCGGACACTTTGTCCGACATCAATGCAGCGCCAACTGGATAATATCCAGAAGTAATCCCTTTTGCAGTGCTCATCATATCTGGCTTGACACCCCAATGTCGTGCACCAGACCAGTCACCAGTACGTCCAAATCCAGTAATAACCTCGTCTGATATTAATAGGATGCCATACTTATCACATATTTCCCGCATAAGGGTCATAAAGCTTGCATCAGGTACAATTACTCCTCCTGCGCCTTGGATTGGCTCCATGATAAAAGCAGCAACACTATTTGCTCCTTGAAATACTATTTCATCTTCAAATGACGCAGCAATATTTTGGGCAAGTTTTGATGAGTCACTTTCATTGTAGGGGTTCCTATATGTATATGGGCTGGGTAAATGGAAACACCCTGGTAGTAATGGCTCATAGTTTATCCTGAATCGATTATTTCCATTTACTGAGGCACCCCCAAAGTGCGTACCATGATAGCCTTTTTTTAAGGAAATAAATTTTGTTCGAGTTGGCTCACCTTTTAATCGGTGATATTGACGAGCGAGCCGCAGACATGTGTCCACGGAGTCAGAGCCACCTGAAGTGAAAAACACACGGCTCATGCCATCTTCAGCGAACAAATTTCGCACCATGTAAGACGCCTCAATAGCCATAGCATTCGTCGTACCTGCAAAAGATGAGTAGTATGGCAGATCATACAGCTGTCGCGTTATAGCTTCTTTGATAGTATCATTAGAATACCCTAAATTTACACACCAAAGCCCACCAACGGCATCCACGGTCTGGTGTCCATCGATATCGGTTATTTTCACACCTTCAGCTGTTCTAATTATTTTCGGCGGTTTTTCTAAAGACTCTTTAGGATGACCCATAGGGTGCCACAGGTGTTTTGCATTATTCGCTTTAAGAAAATTGTCATCTTTCATCTTTTTGCCCACCCATAGGTTTAATATATTAGCATTGTTAATACCTCTTTTTAGTTTGTCTAGTATATCAGCAAAACTACTGGACAATTTTAGTAAGTTATGTGTAACCATCGAGTGATATGAAGAAAAANACAACTGATCCAAATTATAAGATTATAGCTGAAAATCGACGTGCTCGGTATGATTATTCGATCGAGGAAGAGATAGAATGTGGNCTATCATTGGTCGGTTCAGAGGTTAAATCACTTCGACAAAAATCGGCTAATATTGGAGAGTGTTATGCNGANGTTGAGAACGGTGAGGTTTGGTTGNTAAATTCATATATTGCACCGTACGAACAAGCAAAAACTTGGGGTCATGANGAAAGGCGACGAAGAAAACTATTGGTGACCAAGCGGGAACTTAGTAAATTGTGGTCAGAAACACAGAGAAAAGGTATGACTTTGGTGCCTTTAGTTCTGTATTTTAACCACAGAGGTATTGCAAAATTAAAGATTGGGGTTGCGAAAGGTAAAAAGAATTATGACAAGCGATCGGATCAGGCAAAACGTGACTGGGGAAGACAAAAGCAACGTCTGCTTCGGCAAGGAGAATGATGTGAAGTCTTGTCCAATTGTCAGATTTAAAATAATAGTCTGTTTAATGCTTTAACGATTTACTTAGCAAGCTTCTGGAACTTGTGGAAATATTACGATGATGAAAGAAGATGCTCGGATTCTTGTCTCAACCAAGTGGTTGGCCAAAAGACTGGAAAACGCTGAAGTTCGGGTTCTTGATGCTTCCTGGTATCTTCCAGGAATGGACCGAAACCCTATTATTGAGTACGAAAAAAGGCATATACCCAATGCCCGTTTTTTTGATATTGACGATATTTCAGATAATAGGTCTGATCTTCCACATATGGTGCCCCCGATAGAAAAATTTATGTCGAAGGTCCGTAAATTAGGCGTTGGAGATGGTCATCAAGTTATAGTGTATGATGGTTTGGGCATGTTTTCTGCTGCAAGGGTTTGGTGGCTTTTCAAAATGATGGGCCACAAAAATATAGCAGTTTTAGATGGTGGTCTCCCCAAGTGGATATCTGATGGATTTCCAGTCAATGACAAACCACCTGTTATCCGTGACCGTCATATGATGGTGGATCAGATATCTTCCTACGTTAAGGATGTAACTCAAGTAGCTGCAGCGTCAAAACTCGGTGATCATGAGATTGTTGATGCAAGATCACCAGGCCGATTTAGAGGCGAAGAGAATGAACCAAGAAAGGGTTTGCGAAAAGGTCATATTCCAAATTCAAAAAATGTCTTTTTTAAATCGCTTCTAAATGAAGACCAAACTTTAAAAAATACTACGGAATTGAAACGAGTTTTTTACTCTGCCGGAGTTGATATGAATAAGCCAGTAATAACTACCTGTGGATCTGGTGTTTCAGCAGCAGTGTTGAACTTAGGGCTAGAGCTTATTGGTAAAACGGACCATTCTTTATACGATGGGAGTTGGACAGAGTGGGGAATGTCACCTGCGCTCCCCGTAGAGACTGGAGATAAAAAATGATTTTTACAGATCTTGAGGAGCAGCCTGCTGATAAAATACTCGCATTGATGTCAGCATTTAACGATGATCCAAGAGAGCAAAAGCTTGACCTTGGTGTTGGTGTTTACAAAGATCCTACCGGCGTGACACCTATAATGAGGTCCATTAAAGCGGCTGAAAAAAAATGGTGGGAGATCGAGAGAAGCAAATCATACGTTGGTTTGGTGGGAGACCCTGCTTTTTCAGATGCTATCATATCATTAGTTCTTGGCGGTGGCACACCAAGAGACCTCATAGCAGCAGCAGCAACGCCTGGCGGAACGGGTGCTGTAAGACAAGGATTTGAGCTGTTTAAAATCGCCAACCCAGACGTACGAGTTTTTGTATCAGATCCAACATGGCCAAATCACATTTCAATTCTGAATTATCTTAATATCCCATGTGAAAGTTATAGATACTTTGATAATGAAACTCGCGGAGTTGATTTTGACTCGATGGTATCAGATCTATCGCGAGCAAAGGCAGGGGATGTTATCTTGCTACACGGCTGTTGTCATAATCCAACTGGGGCTAATTTGAACAAGCAGCAATGGCAGGTAATCACTGATTTATTAAACAAGAACGGTGCAACACCTATGATTGATCTTGCCTATCAAGGGTTTGGTGATGGGCTAGAGGAAGANGCATATGCNACTCGTCTGATTGCCGAGTCGGTGCCAGAGACGGTGATAGCATCAAGTTGTTCAAAGAATTTTGGGATTTATCGAGAACGAGCGGGGTTATTGATGGTTGTCACACANGATAGTTCTCGGCGGAATATAAACCAAAGCATGTTAGCATTTTTAAATCGTCAGAATTACTCTTTTCCTCCCGATCATGGATCAAGACTTGTTTCAGTCGTTTTAAATGATACCGACTTACGTNCTGATTGGATGTCCGAGTTGGAGGATATTCGTAATTCCCTACTAAATTTGAGAGTACAGCTTTCTAATGAGTTGCAGAAACTCTCTGGATCTGATCGCTTTAGNTTTATTGCGTCACACAGAGGAATGTTTTCCCGNCTTGGTGCAACANCGGAGCAAGTAGAGAAAATGCGGAAAGAATTTGGGATTTATATGGTTTCTGATAGTCGGTTTAATGTTGCTGGNCTCAATTATGAAACAGTGCCGGCGTTGGCTAAAGCAATTATAGAAACTGGTGTTTGATGCTATCATAATTTTCTAGTTCCCTATGTTTTGGAGTTCCATAAAATATCGTCAGAGCATATTTGTGCAATTTTCGTTCGCCCAATCATGGCCATTGCTACTGATGCTTCTTTGCAAAGATAGCCAATATAATTGTCTATGCCATGTCGGTTGTCTGCTGCGTACGCAAGAGACCATGGTCTACCCATAAAGACAAAATCTGCTCCTAGAGCATATGCTTTAACTAAATCTTCTCCAGTTCTTAATCCAGAGTCATAAAAAATCTGCACATTTTTCCCTAACGCTTCTCTAATTTTTGGAAGCATTTCTATAGGGTGTGGAGCAGAGGCTAATTGTCTTCCACCATGGCTTGAAACATATATTCCATCGANACCCATGCCTTTCATGTTTATTGCATCGTCANNGTTTAATACGCCTTTTATAACTAACTTATTTGNCCAACGATCTCGAAGATATCTCAAGAATTCCCAATCTGCNCCAGCNCGTGANGCATTGCGGTTGAAGCTNTTTGTATCTGTAAAATTTCCAAANTTTGGAGCACCATNAATTAATGTNTTNAGCGACCANTTTGGGTGCATNGCGAAGTCNACNATNTGCTTTGGTCCCAATTTAAAGGGCATCGTTAGACCATTTTGTATTTCGTTTGGTCTAAAGCCNACTTCTGGGACATCTACCGTAAATATTAAAGTTTTATACCCAGCCNTAATTANCCTACTTAGAAGTNTTTCAAGTTCTACTTTATCCGNCATGTAGTAGAGTTGAAACCACGCGTATCCTTGTGAGTGTTCTGCATATTTTTCCAATGACATAGAAGCGGCGGTTGATACACCAACTGGTATTTCATGTTTTGCGGCGAAGCTTGCTAACGCTTCATCGGCTCCTACTCCAGCCATTTGGACCATACCCATTGGAGCTATGCCAACAGGTAATTTTGAGGGTATTCGGAAGACTTTGTGGTNTAAACTTCTTTGCTCAACATTGATNAGAGCTTTTGTCTTTAGTCTNANCTTTCTGATAATTTCTCTATTGTCGACTTCTCCACTACCATCAGAGGCTGCCCCATCAATGTATTCGAACAACAATTTTGGCAGTCGCCTTTTGGCAGACTGCTGAAAATCATCAAAACTAATATCGGCTTTAGAAAAAGGATTTAGCAAATTTAGTTCCTGGCTTTAACTGCTTCCATAAAGCGGTGTCTTATAACTGCAGGGTCGATATCAATAACTGGCACAGGGATATTACCGCTTTCACATTTTGATACAATTATTGTCATCTTTTTGCCTTGAATTGCTGCTTCTAAAACGTCCTTTGTTTCAGATGCCTGACATTCAATGACATTATCACAGCCGCATGCTTCTGCAACTTTTGCAAGAGAAGTNTTACCACCTGCGTAAGTTGGTTGATCACCAGTTGAACCATAACTTCCGTTGTCAATAATNAATAAAATGAAGTTATTCGCNACGTTGTTAGCAATTGTCGGTAGCGTTCCAAAATTAGTAAGAACGGAGCCATCTCCATCTATCGCAATTACTGTTTCGTTTTGGCTTAGGGCAAGTCCCAATCCAATCGAAGAGGCTAATCCCATTGTGCCAAGCATATAAAAATTTGTTGGTTGATCATCGAGCATATGGAGTTCTTGTGATGGAAGTCCTATGTTGCTTACGACTAACTCGTCAGAAATAACTGGGATGATTGCTTTTAAAATTTCTGCCCGTATCATGATATTGTACTCCAGAAGTTGGCGTCGGTTAAAATGGCAACAGGTTTTTTTGCCATAAACGTGTGGTTTAAAATACCATCAAACTCATCTGCGTGTTTAGGTTCATGAAAATGATAGGTAGGGATCTTAAGCTGTTCTAGAAGGGCTTTAGTATGAACCGCCATTTCAACTTGGCATTGAACTTTCTCCCCAACTTCACCCCTATAACTTATCAATATTGGAAGAGGCATGCGGTAGTATTGGATTAACGTTACTAATGTATTAATAGTTACCCCAATTGCTGTATTCTGCATTATAATGCATGGACGTTTTCCACCCATGTATGCACCTGCACAAAGCCCCATCCCTTCATCTTCTTTATTTGATGGTACATGAAGTATTCTTTCATCGTTTTCTAATAATTCAATAATGCCAGACAGTTGTTTACATGGAACAGTTGTAACAAATTCTATTTTGTTTTTTACCATAGCATCTAACATATTTTGGGTAATTGACATTTCACAGTCCTCTAAATTTATGTTGGTTAAACATCATCATTTTTAAGAAAATTGCCAATTAAAAAATCTCATCTCGCACTTAAGATTCTCTTAAGTGAGCCAGTATTTTTTTTAGGAGGTGACAACCGTGTTAAAACTTCTAGCAAAGATCTCGATTAACGAATACTTTTTCGAATTTTTTTTATAGAGAATACCAATTTCGCGTTTGAATTTTGACTTATCAATAGGAATGAATTTAAGTTTTTCTGAAATCTC
>NYSJ01000024.1 GCA_002682975.1 Paracoccaceae bacterium | reverse complement strand
ACGTCATTTGCAAGAAGTGCAGAAGCAACAGTATCACCCACAAACCCCTGGTAAGGTTTTGAGTCAAAATAGAAAGTCACCTCCTGTTCTTGGTTCAAAATCCCCTTTGACGCTATCCTCATATCAGACCTTCATCAGTATTGTTGAGCAATTCTGTCTTTACAGTGGCATGAGTAATTGTGTTTCTTGTGACTATTAACCAGCTGTTGCAACCTTTCTCATGATACCATAAATCACGAACTTCTCCCGCTACATTATCCCTCAAATGTAAAAACGCGTGCCAATCAGAAAGACTATCCTCAGGCTTCGGCCGATCTAAGTCATTTGCAGATCCTCGGTAATAAAATTCCCGAATGTCTCGATCACCACAATTTGGGCAGATTATTCTCATTTTAATCAGCTCACTCTTTTACAATATTATACTTATCATTAGGCTTTAGTGCAGGTTATGCTGAGAACCTGTACCCTCCTCATCCATAAGATCATATCCAGATTTAAAACGTTCAAATCGATAATTCGACGCAGTATGAAAATAGTTGTCAGTTGCTATTAAGTGGGCGTAAGCATATCCAGAAGCTGGTACCGCCTTGAAACCTCCATAACACCAGCCACAATTTATAAATAATCCATCAACTGAAGTTTTATCAATAATTGGACTACCGTCTGGTGACATATCCATTATTCCGCCCCATGATCTTAAAACTTTCGCCTTACCAATCATCGGCATAAGAGCCATACCAGCTTCAAAAACATGCTCCATTAACGGTAAATTACCTCTTTGTGCGTATGACGCATAGCCATCTAAGTCACCACCGAATACAAGACCACCTTTATCAGATTGGCTTATATAGAAATGGCCCATTCCAAAACTGATTACATTATTAATCACAGGCTTTAATCCTTCTGTTACAAATGCCTGCAAAATATGGCTTTCTATTGGCAGCCGAATACCAGCCATTTGAGCAACTTGACTGGAACGCCCAGCAACAACGATCGCAACTTTATTTGCTTCAATTTTTCCCCGCGATGTCTCTACACCAGTTACTCTTCCATTGTTTATGTTGAAGCCAGTTACCTCACAGTTCTGAATCAATTCAACGCCTCGTTGGTCCGCGGCCCGTGCATAACCCCATGCCACTGCGTCATGCCTTGCCGTTCCAGCCCTTTTTTGAAGCAGACCGCCATAAATTGGGAATCGTGCATTATCATAGTTTAGATAAGGCAATAGCTTGCGTAAATCTTCCACAGACAACATATGCGCGTCATCTCCCCGACTTCTCATTGCATTAGCCCGACGCACGAATGCATCACGTTGCCCATCTGAATGGCATAACATGATAAGACCACGCTGGGACATCATGACATTGTAGTTAAGATCTGCCTCTAGTCCCTCCCAAAGCTTAAGGGAGTGACTATAAAATTCGGAATTTCCAGGCAATAAATAATTAGCCCGGACGATAGTAGTATTTCTGCCAATATTACCGCTACCTAAATGGCCCTTTTCTAGCACTGCAACATTTCTTATTCCGTGATTTTTTGCCAAATAATAAGCAGTAGACAATCCATGTCCACCGCCACCTATGATAATTACATCATACTTTGACTTTGGACTTGGATTTCTCCAATGCGGTGTCCAATTCGTATTGCCCGTTAGACTTTCCTTCAGTATGCGCAATGCTGAGAAGCGCATTCAAACCTCCATATTTTTNGGCGCCTAAATAAACTGTAACGACGCTTTCGTAAAAGACATTTAGTTTTTACTCGGCTAAAATTTGTTCACCCTCACTTCATAACCTGGTTCCTCTGGCTCTTGATCGATCATTTCTGCCGGAAATCCNGGGGCAGTTATGTCCAGACCTGTAACCTCTTCTAATCTTTTTATAATATTGGGCGAAAGTTCCCTCGATCCAAACCTATTTATTCCATCTTGGAAAACTTCAATTAATAAAGGGCTTAAATCAAGTGGCACATTTGCTCTATCTGCTACCGCTTGAAAGAGACCAATATCTTTCGCTACAAGATCCATCGTAAATGAGATATCGCGACTACCATTCAATATAACCTGGCTCTCCGTTTCATGAACAAAGGAATTGCCAGATGAAATTCTAATGGCCTCATACGCATTTCCCAATTCCAAACCTGCAGCCTTTGCTACGGTAAGGGCTTCCGCGCAAGAAACTAAATTTGCCGTAGCTAGAAAATTAGTGATAACTTTTAGTATACTGGCACTGCCCAGTTCTCCCGTGTGAAGAACCCTCCGACCCATGGTGGTTAACANNGGTAGTATCATCTCNAATGTGGCTCTGTCGCAGCCAGCGAAAATACTTATATTTCCAGTATCTGCTCTATGGCAACCTCCTGATACTGGACAATCAACGGCCTTCCCCCCCCTACTTATGACCTCCGCCCCCAAACGCTTCACTTCAGCATCATCTGTCGTGGACATTTCCAACCAAGTTTTTCCTTCTTTTACAAATGGAAGCATTGTCTGCATAACTAGATTAGAAGCAGCGGGACTCGGTAAACACGTTATTACAAAATCACAAACACTCATTAAATGTGCAGGATTTTCGCCAATNTTTGCTCCTTTTTTTGCAAATTCCGCCGTTAGCTGACTATTTAAATCATAAACGAATACATCAAAGCCATTCCTTAGCAAGCTTCCAGATAACTTACTTCCTACATTACCTAATCCTATAAAACCAATTATCATTTTATTCTCCATAAACCCAATATCGCCAACATATCTTTTACAGCTTTTCTAAAAGCGACAGATAATGATTTATAACTTTAAATTACGAGCATAGCTTAANGCTTAATTTTATTTTTTTTCAAATTTTTTAACACCACAATATCCGATAAATTATGANCCATTAGTATCGTTAGCCTGTTGCTTAATATCGGCTTTATGGTTAAATCGCTCGTATAGCTTGCAACTCACTAAAGGAACGCACCATGACCAATCCAATAAAACTTGGCATTGCCGGATTGGGAACAGTAGGCATTGGTGTTGTAAAGATAATACAGCAGAAAGCAGAAACACTGCAGGCCNGGACGGGCAGAAAAATCGAACTTGTNGCTGTCTCCGCAAAAACAAGGCAAAAAGAGCGTGGGGTANATTTNAGTATGTACGATTGGGAGAGCGATCCTGTTTCTCTNGCNAATCGAAAAGANATTGATATTTTNGTTGAACTAATCGGGGGCCATTCTGGCTCAGCCAAAGACTCCGTTTTAGCAGCTATTAATAGTGGGAAGGACATAGTGACCGCTAATAAAGCTCTTTTAGCNCATCACGGACAAGAGTTAGCTGAAAATATCGAAAAAAANAATAAATCACTAAGGTTTGAGGCTGCGGTAGCAGGGGGTATTCCAGTCGTTAAAGCATTAACTGAAGGGCTTGCGGGCAATAGCTTAACGCGTGTCGTTGGTGTGATGAATGGAACATGCAATTATATTCTAACACGCATGCAGTCAGCCGGGTTGAGTTATGANGAAGTATTTAAAGANGCTGAGGCCTTAGGGTATTTAGAAGCTGATCCTAATCTTGATGTTGGTGGAATTGACGCAGGACATAAACTTGCTTTGCTCGCTTCAATTGGCTTCGGGACCAAAGTAAATTTTGAAGCGGTACAGTTAGAAGGTATAGGTCAAATCTCAATCGAGGATATAAATCATGCAGCAGATATGGGGTTTCGAATAAAATTAATTGGTGTTGCGCAACTTAACGGAGACGGCCTCGAGCAGCGAATGTCGCCATGCTTAGTTCCGGCCGCATCACCACTTGGNCAATTAGAGGGTGGTACAAATATGGTAATGCTTGAGGGCGACCATGTTGGACAGATTATCCTAAGCGGCCCTGGAGCTGGAGAAGGCCCGACAGCCAGCGCCGTTATGGCAGATATTATAGACATTGCTCGAGGGGCAAGAATACCTACTTTTGGACAACAGGCAAATACACTCAGAACNGTCCAATCTGTGAAATCAAATACAAGAGCGCCATACTATTTACGTTTATCATTGTCAGATAAGCCTGGTGCTNTGGCGAAAGTAGCATCNCTACTAGGCGACTTCGGAATATCAATAGACAGGATGCGCCAGTACGCGCATGCTGATGCACATGCACCAGTNCTNATTGTTACACATAATACTGACTCGCAGTCTATTGAGAAAGCTTTAGCCAATTTACCAAAAACTAGGGTAGTGCACGATAAACCAGTCGCTTTACGCATCGAACCACTTTAGAGCAAGAANGCTTTTCCATGACTAACCCAAAGATTGAATTTGATGACNGAATGCTTTCCCTTGGATTGGCAAGAGTTTCTGAAGCCGCAGCNATAGCATCAGTATCACTNATCGGACGTGGTGACGAAAAAGNAGCAGACGAAGCNGCCGTTAATGCAATGAGAGAACAACTTAATTTACTGGATATAGCAGGCACAGTTGTTATCGGCGAAGGCGAGCGTGACGAGGCGCCAATGCTTTTCATTGGAGAGAAAGTTGGAACTGGAAATGGGCCCGGTGTCGATATTGCGTTAGACCCACTAGAAGGCACAACCTTAACCGCCAAAGACATGCCGAATGCGTTAACGGTTATAGCAATGGGGCCAAAGGGTTCTATGCTACATGCTCCGGATGTCTACATGGAAAAGCTAGCAGTTGGCCCGGGTTTTTCACCAAAATTACTATCTCTTGATATGTCACCTTATGAAAGGGTTCAAATATTAGCTGAGGCAAAAAATTGTGATCCCAGCGACATCACGGTGTGTATTTTAGAGCGACCACGGCATCAGGACATGATAGAGCAAGTGAGGTCAACTGGGGCAGCAATTCGACTAATTTCCGATGGCGATGTAGCTGGAGTTATGCATTGCGCGGAAGCAGAAACGACTGGTATTGATATGTATATGGGAATTGGAGGAGCTCCAGAAGGAGTCCTTGCCGCTGCTGCGCTTAAATGTATGGGCGGTCAAATCCATGGCAGATTATTATTTCGGAATGATGATGAAAGAAATCGCGCTAAAAAAGCAGGAATAAGTAACTTATCTCAAATTTACTCAAGAGATGATATGGTCACTCAGGACGTTATTTTCGCCGCAACGGGAGTTACCAGCGGATCACTCTTGGAGGGAATAAAGCGAGAGATCACTCATATCACTGCAGAAACAATATTGATGCGGTCTAAAACAGGCTCAGTACGACGAATGATTTATCGTGTGCCAAAGAAATAAGGTTTTTGTTTATGGCATTTCTAGGTGTCCATAATTCCATAACGGGACGAAAATGGAACGGGCCAAGTGACGAACAGCATAGGCGCGCAGAAGCTATAGCGCAGATCACTGGACAAAAAGCACCAGTTGCAAGTGTTTTAGGTAGATTAGCAATCTCTCCAGAAAGTGTAGACTCGTATTTAAACCCTCTTATTAGAAACCTGTTACCAGATCCAACGCAGTTAAAGGATGTGTCCAAAGCAGCTCAGAGACTTATAAAGGCGGTGAATGATAAAGAAAAAGTAGTTATCTACGCTGACTATGATGTTGATGGGGCAACTTCAGGAGCAATGCTTGTATCATGGTTTCGTTTTTTTAANATTCANCCAAGTATTTATGTCCCCGACAGNATAAAGGAAGGATACGGCCCTAATGAGCGGGCTATGACTTCATTGTCTTCNAAACATGANCTTATTATTTGTGTTGATTGTGGAACTCTTGGTCATGAACCATTNGAATTCGTTAGTGAAGGTTGTGAAGTTGTTATTTTAGACCATCATCTAGGATCTGAATTAGATCCAAAATGCTATTCAATAGTCAATCCAAACAGACAAATTGAAAGCGGCAATTTATCATATCTATGTGCAGCTGGTGTGGTATTTCTAACTTTGGTTGAATGCGGTCGTCAAATTAAATCTCAAAATAAAAACACACCCAACCTAATGGAGTACTTAGACTTAGTCGCTTTGGGAACCGTNGCAGACGTCGCCCCGTTGATCGGTGTAAATAGGGCCTTTGTTCGTCAAGGACTAAAAATTTTATCCACNAGGCAGCGATTAGGCTTACAAATGCTTATCGATAAATCTGGTCTTAATTCAACGCCTACTTCATACCATTTGGGATATATATTGGGTCCAAAACTAAATGCACCAGGTCGAATAGGACCTTCAGATTTAGCAATAAAGCTTCTTTGCTCAAATTCAATATCAGAGGCAACCAATCTCTGTGANGAAATAGAAGAGCTGAACCTAAAGCGAAAAGAAATTGAGAATAATGTGCGAGAGGAAGCACTTGAAAAAGTCGATAAAAATCAGGCCAAAAATTCNATTATTTGGGCAGCNGCAGAAGGGTGGCATCCAGGGGTTGTTGGAATTGTTGCGTCGAGACTGAAAGATAAATTTAATAAGCCTGCACTCGTAATTGGTTTTGACGGGATTGAGGGTAAAGGGTCAGGCCGATCCGTCGATGGTTATGATTTAGGTTTTGCGATCCAACGGTTACAGCGAGAGGGTCTTATACAAAANGGTGGTGGCCACAAAATGGCGGCGGGCTTAAGCCTAAAAAAGGACCAGCTGCAGNCAGCAATGCATCGATTNTGTGAATTAGCTGAAAAAGAAAAAATNATAACTCCAGAAGCNCCAGAAGTGCCNGTAGATGGAATTCTTTTTATTCAGGCAGTAAACATTGATCTTATTGAAGAATTAGAAAATTGTGGTCCATTCGGTTCAGCAATTCGAGAGCCAAGGTTTGCATTTTGTGATGTTAGCATAAGTTTCTCTAAAAGGGTCGGTGATACCCACCTGAAAGTTCGNTTTTCAGATGATAATGGCAAATCAATGGATGCTATATGTTTCCGTGCTTTTGAAGGGANTTTAGGTGCAGCACTAGCTGAACACGGTGGTAAAAAAGTACATCTGGCTGGAAAATTGGATATTAATTATTGGCAAGGTAAAAAATCTCCTCAATTAATTATAGACGATGCAGCCTGGCCAGAAAAGTTGTAGATATAATAACATAATACAAAAAAAAAAATTTTGATGCATTTTTCTACTTGCACAGCCCGTGGGCTTTACATAATAACGGCAGTCACAGGCAGAGCGGCCCGTTCGTCTATCGGTTAGGACGCCAGGTTTTCAACCTGGAAAGACGAGTTCGATTCTCGTACGGGCTGCCATTTTAAAAATCTACTGTTTGTGCACCCATTTATTATAAGCGAATTTTTCAGTAACAATAGGTTCGTTATTTTGTTTTTGACCAGAATCGATCTAGTAAGGATCGTCATCTAATTTTACCATCAGGAAATTTTTATTCATAAGGGTTGTTTTTTTACAACGTCTCCCATAAGCTTATATTGTCTCATTTAAATATGAGGGTGTAAAAGTGGGGGTATTCATTTTGGATGATCTAATCAAATCGATTTTTGTTGACAAAAAGCGAAACACCGCCACGATCAAAAAACGTGATGTACAGTAAACCAAATATCATGGGGAGGAAAAATA
>NYSJ01000023.1 GCA_002682975.1 Paracoccaceae bacterium | reverse complement strand
TTTCTGGCATTCTCAATAATACTCGTTAAGGTTGCTCTTCCAATGCGGCCGAAGCCATTAATTCCCAGTGTGGTTGTCATTTCATCCTCAATCTATTTGATTCTCTTATAACCAATATCATGAGAATAAAAACAATAATTTTATTTAAAATTAATATGTTAGCGGTAAAACTGTATGTTTGCGCAAACAGTTAGCGCAAACTTATCGTTATACTTTCCAGTACTAATGATAATATAAAAAACCGGTGCTTCTTATTTACAAAAGATTTTTTGTTTCTGAAACAATCTCATCAGGGGTAATACCAAAATGGCTGAACAAAACTTCTGCTGGAGCAGATGCGCCAAAACTTTTCATACCAATAAAAGACGATTTATTTGCTTTAGCTCTTTGACCTAAAAGCCATTCATCCCAACCTTGTCTAACTCCTGCTTCAATACCAATTCTAATTGATTGCCCGGCAGGCAATATAAGTCTTTTATAGGTTTCATCTTGTTGTGAAAATAGCTCCATGCATGGCATCGATACCACTCTTGTTCCTATTCCTTGGTCTTCTAATAATTCGCGTGCTTTTATAGCGATCGAAACTTCAGATCCAGTTGCGATCAGTATAACCCGTCGGGTTGTAGTGGCTTCCTCCAAAATGTATGCACCTTTAGAAACTAAGTTTGCCATCTGGTGTTTGCGTCTAAGAGTTGGAAGGTTTTGTCTAGATAAAGCTAAAACAGATGGGGTATTTTTCATCGAAAATGCGATTTCCCAACTTTCGGCAGTTTCAATAGTATCTGCCGGTCGAAATACTAAAGTATTGGGAGTGGACCGCGATATAGCAAGATGCTCTACAGGCTGATGGGTCGGACCGTCTTCCCCAAGTCCAATACTATCATGTGTCATAACGAAAATTGTTGGTATTTTCATCAGAGCTGCCAGTCTCATTGCCGGTCTTGCGTAGTCGGTGAAACACATGAACGTTCCTCCGTAGGGCCGTATGCCTCCATGAAGCGCCATACCATTCATTGCTGCAGCCATGGCGTGTTCGCGAATTCCGTAATGTATGTAACGACCCCTCCTATCATTTCTATCAAAAATTTTCATATCAATTGATTTAGTATTATTTGAACCTGTAAGATCCGCGGAGCCCCCAATTGTTTCGCCCATGATACTATTTATAGTATTTAGGGTTAGTTCGCTGGCTTTTCTTGTTGCGATTGTAGGTGATGCAGCACTATTCTCTTTTTTAAATTTCCGAATTACCGTGCTCATTTTCTTTGGGATGTCTCCATTAAAAACTCTTTCAAACTCAGACTTTTTTGAAACTGATAAGTTTTCAAGATTGGACTTCCATTCTTTGAACGTTTTGTCACCTTTCAAGCCAGCTTCTTCCCACTGCTCTTTTACAGATTTGGGAATATCAAATGGCTTGTGGCTCCATTTGTAAACTTCTCTAGCATTTTTAATTAATTCAGGATCGGTTAAGGCACCATGTCCTTTTGAAGTGTCCTGTGCTGCTGTACCTAAAGCAATATGGGTTTTACAAGCGATCATTGTAGGTTTTTGTGAGGTTTTAGCAGCCTTGATCGCCATGTCGATTGCCGAAGGATCGTGCCCATCTATTTCAATGACGTTCCAACCTGAGGCTTCAAAACGAATTTTTTGATCTGTTGAATCTGTGAGATCAACAGGTCCGTCTATAGTAATATTGTTGTCGTCCCAAAAAACAATAAGCTTGTTAAGACATAGATGTCCTGCCAGACTTATAGCTTCCTGGCTTACACCTTCCATTAAGCATCCGTCACCAGCCATAACATAAGTATAGTGATCAATAATATTGGGGCCAAATTTTGCTCGAAGACTTTCTTCAGCAATCGCGAAGCCCACTGAGTTTGCGAGACCTTGACCGAGAGGCCCTGTGGTTGTTTCGATAACATCCGATAAAAAGTTTTCCGGATGCCCAGCCGTTTTCATGCCCAGCTGCCTGAAATTCTTGAGTTGATCGATATCGAAATCTGCATAACCACAAAGATACGCAAGGCTGTAAAGAAGCATAGAGCCGTGACCGGCTGATAAAATAAATCTATCCCTATTTGGCCATTTAGGCTGTAAAGTGTTAAACTTGAGATGTTTTTCAAACAAAACAGTGGCAACATCGGCCATGCCGATTGGCATGCCAGAGTGACCGGAGTTTGCGGCTGCGACAGCGTCTAATGTGAGCACACGAATAGCATTGGCTTTTTCCCAATGCTTGGGATGAAGAGTTCGAAGCTGTTCAAGTTCCATAGCCGACGCGTTCCTTTAGAAAGTTTGTATGCTTCATTGCATAACACGAGTATTTCGAAGTTCAAGTAATCAGTGACAAGATGTTCCATTAGAATAAAATTTTAATAAAATAAGCAAAGTTAATCTATGAAAAATTTCTAAACAGGTTTATAAATTAATAGTATATCAATAGTTTATCTGCGTGGATTTGATTAAAAGGTGAAATATGGACCAAATAGTCGATTTTGAGCGAAGAATAGNGTTGGCTTTGGATGAAATAGAGCGTTTTGTATCTGAATATTCAATAAGTCCTAGTTTAAAAACAGAACGAGATAATGACAGATTACAGGACCTTGCTGCTGAGAACCAACTGCTAACGGCTCAGATTGAAAGCTTAAAAACCCAACACAATAATGAATTACAGGCTTTAATAGCCGAGAGAGAGGAAGAGCGAGAAACTGTTAAATCACTTTACAAGAGATTAACTGAAGTTGTTGAAAGCCCTGGAGATTGAAGCCTATGCCAGAATTAAAGTTATCGATAGGAGAAAGAGATTTTGAAGTTGCCTGTCAAGAAGGAGAAGAAAAATTTCTTACTGAAGCAGCAAATTTATTAAATGCTGAGTCTCAAAAATTGGTTTCGCAATTGGGTAGATTATCTGAGTCTCGAATGCTGCTTATGGCAGGATTAATGTTGGCNGATAAAATGATTAATGCAGAAAAATCTTTGAATGAACGAGAAAGGCAAATTGAACAAAAAGAAATTGAATTGGAGCGATCAATTTCTGCTGCTAGGGTGGCCACTGAAAGTAAGCCAGCGTTTGCAAGCGAAATTTCTGATCTACTATCCAAGACTGCCGCAAGATTAGAGAAAGTAGCTAAAATCAGCTCAGATCAGTAGTTCATATTGCTGGGCGTTAATAATCAGGCGTTGGCTTCTCTAACTTTGTCTGCAGCGTCTTTATCAAAATCAATACCATTCTTTTCAAACAGGGTGTCGAGTTCGCCAGATAAAGCCATCTCAGTTATTATATCGCACCCACCGACAAACTCACCTTTGACATACAGCTGTGGTATTGTTGGCCAGTCGGAAAAAGTTTTTATTCCTTGTCTTATAAGGTCGTCTGCAAGCACGTTGATGTCTTCGTAATCAACTCCGATATAATTTAAAACACCTGCAACTTTACTCGAAAAACCGCATTGAGGCATGGATTTATTGCCTTTCATATAAAGAACGACATCGTTTTCTTCGATAGTCTGTTTAATTTTTTCATTTACTTCAGACATACTAATTTCCTTTAACTATCAGATGGAGCTTTAGTCGTGAGAGCTAATGCATGTAGTTCGCCATTAGAACCATCCATTTTGCCTTTTAGGGCGGCATAAACTGCCCTTTGCTGCTGTACTCGATTCATATCTTTAAAACTTACATCAATAACCTCTGCAGAGTAATGATTTCCGTCTCCTGCCAGATCAGTTATTGTGATACTGGCGTTTGGAAACTGTTCACGTATCATATTTTCAATTTCATTTGCCTGCATAGCCATTATAAATCTCCTCGACACATATTAAATGTTCTTTTTGGGTTTGAACAAGCCCAAAAACGGAATACTTTCCCAAATATCAATAATCAGTTGAAAAATTCACCAAAGCTGTCTCGAAATATGCGAAATAACCTATCCTTGTGGGTATAAAATTCTCCAAATTTTATCTCATCACCACCAAGAACTCCTATTTTGTTTATGGTCACGTTTTGCTCACGTGCACGTACAAATAGTAACTCAGCCTGATCGAAATTACATGCGATAAGATAACGCGCCTGATCCTCTCCAAATAGGGTGGCCGTGTCGGTTATATCTATTTCAATACCCAGATTACCCTTTTCGGCCAATTCAAAGGCTGCCAATGCGATTCCTCCGTCCGACAAATCTGTGCAAGCATTTATCAGATGTCTGTTATTTAAAATAAAGAAACCATTTTGTTTCTCAACGTGTAGGTCCACTTTTGGTGGAGCTCCATCTTGCAGATTAAATATTTCATCAATAATGGCAGACTGCCCTAAATGTCCAAATGTAACACCTACTGCAAGCAATAAGTCGCCCTCGTTAATAGAGTTTACTATTGGCTCTTCGTCTTCACCTATTAGTCCTACTGCACCGATCGTTGGGGTTGGTAATATCGGTTCACCGTCAGTCTCATTATATAAACTTACATTGCCTGAGACTATTGGCATTTCTAACTGTTTGGCTGCTTCCGCGATACCTTCGATAGCAAGAACCAGTTGTCCCATAATTTCAGGTTTTTCTGGATTACCAAAATTTAAATTATCTGTTGAAGCAATAGGTTTTGCCCCAACGGCACAAAGGTTGCGAAATGCTTCTGCGACGGCTTGCTTACCGCCTTCAAATGGATCTGCTTTTACGTATCGGGGTGTTACATCTGCTGTAAAAGCTAGCTCTTTTTTGGTTCCATGTACTCTGACCAATCCTGCTCCAGTCCCAGGCGCAATTATTGTATCGGCCATAACCTGACTATCATATTGTTGAAATACCCATTTCTTTGAACAATAGTTTGGCGAACTGATTATGGACTGCAAACCCTCAATTGGATTGATGCTTTGCGTTTCTGACAATGGCTTTGGTTTTTGTGGAACCACCCAAGGACGGTCATATTCTGGAGAATTACCAGATAAAGCCTTCAAGGGTACTTGGACTTTTATTTCTCCATCATGTTCGATAATAAATAAATCTTCTTGTATAGTCTCTCCTACAATCGCAAAATCTAAATCCCACTTTTCAAAAATAGCGCGACATTGTCTTTCCTTTTCTGACTTTAGAACCATCAACATTCGTTCTTGGGACTCGGAAAGCATCATCTCGTAAGCGGTCATATTTTCCTCTCGGGTTGGTACCAGATCGAGGTTAAGTTTAATGCCTAAATTTCCTTTATCACCCATTTCAACCGCAGAACATGTTAGGCCTGCTGCACCCATATCTTGAATTGATATAACTGCATCTGTCTTCATCAATTCTAAACAAGCTTCTAGAAGTCTTTTTTCTGTGAAGGGATCACCTACTTGTACAGTTGGTCTTTTTTCTTCGATTGTATCGTCAAATTCAGCAGATGCCATTGTGGCGCCNCCAACGCCNTCTCTACCTGTTTTAGCTCCAAGATANACTACTGGCATACCGACACCTGANGCGGCAGAATAAAAAATCATACTATGATCTACNAAACCTGCNGCGAAAGCGTTTACNAGNCAATTTCCATTATATGACTTATCAAAACGAATTTCTCCGCCCACGGTTGGAACGCCAAACGAATTNCCATAACTTCCAATACCTTCTACAACTCCATGAACTAGTTCCCGTGTTTTAAAATGGTTTATTTCACCAAATGACAAAGCGTTCATTGCCGCTATAGGTCGAGCGCCCATAGTAAAAACATCTCTTAGTATTCCGCCAACTCCAGTCGCTGCACCCTGACGTGGTTCGATATAGCTTGGGTGGTTATGGCTTTCCATTTTAAACACAACGGCTTGGTTGTCCCCAATGTCTACTATTCCAGCATTTTCTCCAGGCCCACAGATGACATTTTTTCCTTTTGTGGGAAGTAATCTTAGCCATTTCTTAGATGATTTGTAGGAACAATGCTCATTCCACATTGCGGAAAAGATCCCTAGCTCTGTAAAAGTTGGTTGTCGACCTATAATTTCCAACAAAAGGTTGTATTCGTCAGGGTCTAGGCCATGACTTGTTATCAGTTCAGGTGTTATTTCAGGTTCGAGCATATTAGTCCGTGATTTGTTGCCTTTGCTATTAATGGATTGGCATTGGGAGAGCAATGGAAAGGTTGATCTTTGCCAGTAATTAGGATTGTAATCTTACATAACGTTTTGTGTCACATAACAAATTACGTTAAAGTCTTATAAATTCTCGTGAGTATTTGTATTGTAAAGTTTAAGCTTTCTCATTCTTGACAAGTAAAAACTATTTTTAAACTTTTGAAGTTTATATTAAAACTTTAGACTTACGAAATTAGTAATACGCGTCACCGATTAAAGATCGTATTTCCGAAGGGTAATTTTTGATGTGCTTCACATGGTCCAAAGCTAATGAGCCTAACAGTAAGCCAATAATACCCATAAATTAGAGGCCGAAAATGCACAAACTCCCGTACGAACTCGGATTACCGGTTGGCTCCAGATCAAAACTTGGCTTAATTGTGCTCCAAGCAGATGAAACTATTGAATTTGAGTTTTGGCAACTGATCTCAGGGCTCGATTTAGCTCTCCATGTCAGTCGTATTTCTAGTAGTTCTAAAGTATCCAAAGACACTTTAATGGCAATGAAGAAGGAATTGACGAAAGCTGCCAGTTTGTTTCCTGAAAAATTAAAATTTGATATTGTTGGTTATGCATGTACCAGTGCCTCTAGTGTGATTGGCTCTGAAACTGTGTCAAAAATGATTAAGAAGGGTTGTAACACTGGCAAGGTTTGTAATCCAATATCGTCATTAATTGATGCATGTAATTATATGAAAATAAATGATATTTTATTTTTATCGCCGTATGTCTCTGATGTGTCTAATCGTCTAATTGCTGAGATTCGGTCCTATGGGATCACAACTACCGTAGCAGGTAGCTTTAATGAGGAAATTGAGCAAAATGTGGCTCGAATAAAACCTCGTTCAATAGTTGAGGCAGTAAGGGATATATATTCTGGACAGACAGCAATATTTATTTCATGTACAAACCTTCAAACACTTGATGTAATCGAGGTAATTGAACAAGAATTTAGTTGTGTTTGCTTTTCATCAAACCAGGTCCTGATTTGGAATATGTTGCGATTAGCCAAAATCGATTATGACGTAACAGGCTATGGTAAGCTTTTAAGCAAAATATCTAAAGAGTAGACCGATATCCATGCATAAAGAATGGTCATAAAGCTAAGAGACTAAATTTTAATAGAATTAGTTATTCAATATCCTGGCTAGGAGTTAAATTTTTGTGTTATCTTAATCCAGATAATAGATTTCTGTCATGGTCTAGCTTAATTTTTTTTCGGTGCTCTATGATTTCATTTTGAACAAAATCACGAAATGTCTCTATTCGTTTCGAATGGCGAAGTTCCTCAGGGTACGCTAAATAAACAGGCACTTCAACCGACTCAATATCGACCAATACTCTCTGAACTCCGTCAAAATCCTGAGTTACGTAATCTGGCAAAACGCCAATACCTAAATCATGAATCACTGCTTGTAAAACTCCAAAGTAGTTATTAACGGTGAGCATTGAAGGCAGGTCATATTTTATTAATTTTTGGACGAGTTCTAAACCTGCACCAACTTGCGCTGATTTTGGGTTTTGACAAATCAACCTGTGCATTTTTAGATCTTCTAGCGTCTTGGGTTCCCCATTCTGAGCTAGGTAGTGCGGCGAAGCGTACAAGCGCATTTTCACAGTCATTAATCTTTTTCTAATCAGATCCGCCTGGCTAGGTTCTTTCATTCTGATAGCTACATCTGCTTCACGCATAGGTAAATCT
>NYSJ01000022.1 GCA_002682975.1 Paracoccaceae bacterium | reverse complement strand
TGGTTTTCGTTTCTCAAAATCCCAAAAGTGCAATTCACGTCCATACTTAAGGTGACCCACTTCTTCGAGATCAAAGCCAGGCATAAAGGTATTTGGTGCAGCCCATTCTGAACTTACCATAACATTGTGACGCGGTTGATACCAAAAATCATACCCAAACTTGATGTCCCCCATGGAATTTTCCCAGCGGCCAATAATATTGAAATCTTTATCTAAATGTAGATACCCTCCAGGTGCATCACCTTTGGCATCACCAAGAAACGAAATTATTATTTCAGATCCAAGACAGTGAACAGTGTGAGGACCTGACAAATTTGCCTTTGATTTAATTTCTGCCCCTTCAATAACCTTAGAGAGCTTTGGAGCTTTAGGGTCTGTTGCTGTATCAACGATATGAAGATTATTCGAACGTACACCTGGAAGAATTAAATATTTTCGAGACATTGAGTTATCATCATGACATGAGGAGCAAGCATTCCAGCCCATGTGGTGAAGCTCATCACCGATCCCAGGCATTTCAAGCCGATGAATAACCTGACTGTAGGTTGGGCTATCGGGGTCTACGTCGACCGTTGCCAGATAGTCTGGTTTCTGAATGCCAGTACCAGTATATATAGCAATAGTATAAAGTAGTTTTTCACTTGGAGCCTTAATGGCCTCGCCAGGTGAAGCGTAACCTGGTCCACAACATACATTGTTCATAGAAACCTCCTACTTACGGATCGCCATTTAAACTATAGAGGATAAAACTTAAACTACCGCTCGGTGACTTTCGGGAGATGGAACACGGGATTTATGGTGTTGTCAATTATATGGGTCATTAAAGTTACGTATGGTAACTCAGTTGCCAAGAATCTTTAAGAATAATTTTTATTGCATTGCTAAGAAAATAGCAGATGGTTGCTTTGGCACCAAAGTAAAAGAACAGGAGCTTGATATTTATGGAAGAAAAAACGAATCTTCGTGGGGGTGCTATTTTAGCCAGAGCTTTAAAGGAAAAAGGTGTTGACCATGTTTTTACGCTGGCGGGTGGATTTTGTAATCCGGCTTTAGAAGGATTTATGGAATGCCAAATGCCAGTCATAAATTGTCCACACGAGCAAGTAGCAGGTCACCTTGCTGATGGTCATACGAGAATTTCACGTAAACCAACAGTTTGTCTTGTTGGACCAGAGGGCTTCGCTAACGCCGTGCCTGCTATGCTGGAAGCATGGGGGGAGAGGTCCCCAGTAATTTTTATAACTGGATCATCGACACTAAAACGTCAAGGTGCTGGGGGGTTTAAAGAAATAGATGACGTGGCGATTGCTAAACCGTTAACGAAATACTCTGTTCAAATTGCAGATGGGTCCAGAATAAGCGAATTTGTGGATAGGGCTTGGCATGCTGCCACTAATGGATATCCAGGACCAGTACATATTTCACTACCTGTAGATATAATGTTTTCCTCGTTTGAAAAAAATGTTGGACGTAATGAGCGTCCCTTTGATCGAACCGAAAAGCCGTTATTAAAAGCCTGGCCTGATCCAGTTAAATTATCAAAAATTTTATCGCTAGTAAGAGAAAGTGACAGGCCAGTGATCATAGGTGGTCATGGAGTGTGGTGGTCACACAACGAAAAATTATTAGGATCAGCGGCAACTAAGTTAAAAATACCAATCTTTAACGTACCATACCATACAAAGTTACTGGGTGAGGATTGTAGCGCTATGATGGGGCTAGCGGATTTTCATCAATATCATCCATCTAAAGANGCTATCCAAGAAGCAGACNTTGTTTTAATGGTCGGTTGCAAGCTTGATAACCAAATGAATTTTGGGAATCCACCNTTTATNCAGAAAGATACTACACTTATTTGCGTTAATGGAAGCCATGAAGAGCTNGAATATAATATTGGTGCAGATATTCAATTATTATCNGATCCTGGNGCTTTTTTTAATGAGCTTATTAAAATTGAACGTACTTGGGANGATTGGTTTCACCTGCAAAAACAGCGCAGGGCTGACTGGGTTTCTCAATGGGTTGCACACATTGAACAAGAAACTGAAAATGACCTTAAACTTGATCGAAAAATGCATCCTCTGCAGTTAGCGTTAGACATACAGTCCATGATGTCTGATGGTGATTGGCTAGTTTTTGATGGAGGTAACACGCATTTTTGGAATGAAATTGCTACAAATATTGCCGCTGCAGGTGGAAGAAAGCTTGGTGGCATACTTCACCCAGGTAACTATAGTCTNTTGGGNGTGGGAGTNTCGTTTGCTCAGTCTGCAAAACGTNTCCATCCAACTAATAACGTAGTNTTGGTAACAGGTGATGGGGCTTTTCTTTCTGGTGGTTTGTCGGTCGAAGCATGTTTTCAAGAAGCTACNCCAATAATCGTTGTGATAGATAATAACGGGGGTCTAGACTGCATAAGTCAGCAACAGGAGCGGCTTTTTGAAAGTGGTCAACACTATGCAACCGATTTTCGTGATATTCCTTTTCATAAAATGTTTGANGGCCTTGGTGGATTTGGGGAGCTTGTTACAAAGCGTGAGCAGCTTTCAGGCGCTTTTAATAGAGCGTATAAAAGTGGAAAGACTGCTTGTATCAATGTAAAGTGCAGAGGTGTTATTAGCCCGATTGTGGCGGCAACTTCAGATAAAAGGGACAAGGCGTCGATTGAATAATGGCAATTATTACATCTCATATCCTAAATGGCACTGATGGAACTCATGCTATGAAGATCCCAGCGAAGCTTATGGAATTAAAGTCTCGAAAGCTTCTGGTGCATGGTGAAACGGATGATGGTGGACGTTTATCCCTACAAATAAAATCAGTAGATATTTACCCTTCAATGTCCTGTGAGTTAGTATTTTCACTTACGAAGTATTGGGAATTAAAAGAGATAACTGGGGGAATTTCTGAAATTGCATTAAGGTTTTCAGTGTACCAATCCGAAAGATCTTATCATCTTCCTGTNATAATAAACCCTCATTCTTATTCTACATGGATNTCGAGTTAATGAATGGCCTAAATATGTCAATAAGGCTCCGTAGAACGCCTTATACCAATCAGGTGGAAAAATTGGGTGTCTCTGGTTTCTCTATTGTAAACCACATGCTTTTACCCAAAGCTTTCCAGTCATCTCTTGAAGAAGATTACTGGCACTTAAAGAAACATGTGCAAATTTGGGATGTATCATGCCAGCGTCAAGTAGAAATTCANGGCGAAGACGCTCAAAAGTTGGTTCAATTAATGACGCCAAGAAATATTGGAAATATTTCGATCGGTGATTGTTTATATATTCCATTAATTGATGAAAATGCTGGGTTAATAAATGATCCAGTGTTATTAAAACTTTCTGAAGATAAATATTGGCTATCAATTGCGGATAGTGATGTATTATTGTATGCTAAAGGGGTCGCTTTCGGCAGAAAGCTTGATGTTAAAATCAGTGAGCCAGATGTATATCCACTAGCTGTGCAAGGTCCAAAAGCTGAAAAACTTTTGTCTGAAATTTTTGGATCTCACATAAAAAATATTAAGTTTTTTAAGTTTGACTGGATAGACGTCAATGGTTCCAGTCAGTTAATAGCTCGTTCTGGTTATTCGCGTCAGGGTGGTTTTGAAATTTATTTACGGGATAAATCTTATGCAAATTTTTTGTGGGATATAATTTGGGAGAGAGGGCAATCATATCAAATAGCGCCTGGGTGTCCAAATTTAATTGAGCGAATAGAAGGTGGTCTTTTTTCCTACGGAAATGAAATGACAATCGCAAATAATCCATTTGAAATTGGTTTAGAAAAGTTTTGTGATTTAGATGGATCGATAGAATATATTGGAAAAAGTAAATTGCAGGCTATCCATAAGAATGGTGTTCAAAAAATTATAAGGGGATTTATTTTTGGTGAAACTCCTTGTCCCACCTGCTCTAAACCATGGCCTGTTTATGCAAATGGGAATGCTGTTGGTAATATTACTTCAGCAATTTGGTCGCCGCGCCTTAAAGCAAATGTGGCTCAAGGTATGGTAGATAAAGATTATTGGGATATAGGGCAGAGGGTTAAAATTAAAGTCCAGGATGGCTCTGAAATGATTGGCACTATAAAAGATTTTCCTCTTTGACCCAAATTTCTTTCACATTAAAATAAATAAGTTCAAGATTAAAAATAGCTCAAAAAAAGGAAATTAAGTTGTCTAATCGATCTCGTAGGCGACAGNANAGAAGAGAGNCCCAGGCTACAGATAAAATAANCCCAAATACCGGTAGGATGAAATTTTTCTCTGATACCCAGTTGCGCTCAATTCACGATGCATCTTTGCAAATTCTGGACTCTATAGGTCTAAGCGAAGCACCAGAAGAAGCAATAAAGCTTATCTGTGACAACGGTGGAAGTTTGACTGACAGTGGCCGGCTCACCTTTCCGGAGAAATTAGTGAATGAAGGAATATCTAGTTTAAGAAAAAGCTTTATTTTGCACGCTCGCGATAAAAAACAAAACTTAGATATATCCGAATATAGGGTCCACACTGGTACCGGTGGTGCATCTCCGATGATCGTTGATATGNCTACTAATACTTTTCGGCAATCAATCTTGAATGATTTATATGATTCATCTCGTTTGGTAGATAAATTAGATAATATTCATTTTTTTGCTCGACCGATGGTGGCCAATGATATGGATACAAGCTTGATGTTAGACGTGAACACTGCCTACGCCGCATTAGTTGGAACGTCAAAGCATGTAATTAGTAGCATCACTGATATCAATAATATTAAAAATGTGCATGAATTATGTTCAGTCATTGCTGGTTCTGATGAAAATTTTTACAGCCAACCATTTTTGTCCCTGAATATAAATCATGTCGTTCCACCACTCAGATTTGACACTGAATCGTGCAAAGTTCTAATCGAAGCATCAAGGCGTGGGTTTCCGGTTATGGTAAATACATTTGGGCAAATGGGTGCTTCTAGTCCTGTAACTATAGCCGGTTGCCTGGCTCAAACAAATGCGGAAACGTTAGCGGGTATGATAATAGCCTGGGTGGCTAATAAAGACGTAAATGCGATCTACGGTGCACGCCCGATGATTACAGACTTGAGGACTGGTGGTATGGCTGGNGGTAGTGGGGAGCAGGCTTTATTGACTGCAGCCGCTGTGGAGCTTGGTCAATATTACAACTTTCCTAATTCTACAATTTCTGGGGCTACTGATAGTAAACTTCCTGATAACCAGGCTGGTTATGAGAAAGCCCTTAATTTAACGTTGGCTGTTCAAACCGGTGCTAATCTAATTACACAAGCTGCAGGGACCCAAGCGGGCCTTATGGCGACATCATTTGAGGCATATGTAATTGATAATGAAATGTTAGGAGCAATTCTTAGCTCTGGGAAGCAGATCGAGGTAAGTGAAGCTTCCCTGTCACTTCAAGCAATACAAAAAGTGGTGGAGGGTGAGGGTCATTTTCTGGGGCAATCTGAAACTTTTAAAAGAATGAGTACAGATTTTTTATATCCAGAAAATGCTGACAGACAGGCGTACGAGACGTGGGTGGCTAATGGACAACCAAATATTAATTCAAATGCAAAAATAAAAGTTGATGAGCTTTTAAACGTGCATAGACCAAAATACATTCCAAAAGACCTCGATAANCATATTCGAAAATTATTTGACATTATGATTAGTATTTAGACGGGAAATATTATGAAAGTAGCTATTATTGGATTAGGTGCAATGGGCTCTATATACGCTGCTTTGTTTGCCGCCAAAGGCTATGAAGTGATCGCATATGACCCCTGGGTTGAGCATGTCGATGCAATCAATAAAAATGGCCTTTCAGTTGATAGTCCGAAAGGTGATTACGTCGTTAAAAATATTCAAGCTTCCTCAGTTTTTACAGCATACGACGATTGTAACTTGTATATAATTGCCACAAAAGCATCTGGCGTTGAGTCTGCAGCAAGAAAAATATCTCCACTGTTAGGGCCTAATACTATTGTCATTACTATTCAAAATGGATTAGGCGCAGAAGAAAAATTAGCCAAACACATTGGGCGCGAGCATATTGTATTAGGTGTGGCAGAGGGTTTTGGAGCGTCCGTCAAAAAACCTGGTCATGTCCATCACAATGCAATGAAACTCATACGACTNGGTGAGCTAACTGGTGAAATTACAGAAAGGCTTAAGCAATTAACAAGCCATTGGGTGACAGCGGGTTTCAACGTTCAGGCTTATCAGGATATACAAAAACTGATTTGGGAAAAATTTTTATGCAATGTCACTTTTAGTGCTCCATGCACAGTTTTTGAAAAGACTGTTGGTGAGCTGATGGATGATCCTAGCTCTTGGCCAGTGGCTTTGGGTGCAATGTATGAAGCATATAAAATTGGAATAGCAAAAAATATTGACTTTAGCTTCGACGACCCAGTCGAATATGTTTCCTCCTTTGGAGATAACCTCCGAAACGCCCGTCCATCTATGTTTTTGGATCATCTAGCAAATAAAAGATCGGAAATTATGTTCATAAACGGCAAAGTGCCAAAGCTTGGAAGGGAAGTAGGAATTCCCACACCGTTTAATGATACTCTGACTGCTTTGGTTATTAATAAGGAAAAAAAATTCATGGATGCGACGTAATGAATATCGGGTCTTTCATAGCATCAGAAAAAGAAACTTATGGAATATTTTTTGATAATTATGCACAATCAGTTACTGATGATTTTAAAAATAAATACAACAGTTTAAGAGAGGTAGTTGAGAAAAAAATACTTCCATTAATGTATGAGAATGCATTAAAAACTTCGAAGTTAAAGCATAGTCAAATAAAGTTTTTACCTCCAATTATTAACCCAACCAAAATTATTTGTATTGGTATGAATTATCGTAAACCATATCCTATTGATGGACAAAGTATGAGTAATCCAAAAAATATAATTCTGTTTGGCAAAAACAGTGAGGCTATGCTGGCCCATCTAGGTTCTTTAGAAATTCCTTTTGGGGATGCTGCCGATACTTTTGATTATGAAGGTGAAATAGCGATTGTAATTGGTGCTACAGCGCGAAACGTATCTGTATCAAACGCACATAATTTCATACTTGGATTTTCAGCCTTCAACGATGGTTCAGTACGCGATTGGCAGTCGCATTCAATCCATGCTGGTAAAAACTTTTCTGGTTCTGGATCATGGGGGCCATGGATAACGCCTGTGGAAGATTTAATTGATCCAAGCGATTTAGAATTGACTGTGTGTCTTAACGGTAAGGTCGTGCAGAATGCTTCGATTAAGGATATGATTTTCAGTGTTCAGGAACAAATTTCTTATATATCCAGTATTATGACCTTAAACCCGGGAGATGTAATAGCAACCGGCTCACCGGATGGGACAGGGGCTAGTTTTAGCCCAAAACGCTTCCTAAGGACTGGAGACGAGTTAGAAATTCACGTAAGTAATGTAGGAAGTTTAAAAAATTTTATTTGATTAAGAATAGATTATCATTAGGTGCTACGAGATTTTTTTTCTTCAATTCCAGATATATTTTTACGCCTCTTTAGTTCCTCTGTTATCTCGGTAAGTTTCACCTCATTTGCATGAAGCATCACAACAAGATGGTATAATAAATCTACTGTTTCATGTATCAGCCCACTTTTATTTTTTTTGGTTGCCGCTATTATGGTTTCGATTGCTTCTTCCCCAAATTTTTCAGCGCATTTGTCTGACCCTTGTGATAACAGCTTGGCTGTCCAACTGAATTCTGGATCGCTTCCCGAACGAGCTTCAATAACTGCAAATAAATCATCAATTTTCATACATTAAATCCTTACTGGTATTCCTGATGATGCTAAATACTTTTTGGCTTCTTCAATTGTATATTCTCCAAAATGGAATATGGATGCAGCTAAAACAGCAGAGGCGCCTCCTAATTGTATTCCGTCAACAAGATGAGAGAGATTTCCAACCCCTCCAGACGCTATAACTGGAATTTTCAAAGTAGAAGAGATTTTTTTTGTTAAATCTAAGTTAAATCCTGATTTGGTGCCGTCTTTATCCATCGATGTCAGTAATATCTCTCCGGCCCCCATATCAGCAATCTTTTTTGCAAATTCGACAGCATCAATGCCAGTTTCCTGTCTTCCTCCATGAGTAAATAATTCCCATTTTTGAGGGCCAACAGTTTTTGCATCTATCGCGCAAACGATACACTGACTTCCAAATTGATTGGCAGCCGCGGTTATAATTTCTGGATTAGCAACTGCTGCTGAGTTGAATGATACTTTATCAGCTCCTGCGAGCAAAAGTTTCCGAACATCTTCTACAGTTCTAACCCCACCCCCAACGGTTAAAGGAATGAAGCATTTTTCAGCAGTTTTTCTAACCATATCATATGTAGTATTTCTACTTTTGTACGTCGCGTTTATGTCGAGAAAACATATTTCATCGGCCCCGGCTTGATCGTAAGTATATGCTGCTTCTACCGGGTCGCCTGCATCTTTTAAGTCAACAAAATTTACACCTTTTACGACCCTTCCGTCTGCTACATCTAGGCATGGGATAATGCGAGTTTTAAGCATCAAAGAATTTCCAAGGCTTTTTGCAAATTAATAGCTCCATCGTACAATGCTCTTCCAGAAATTACTCCGTTTAGCTTAGCACCACAACTTTTCAATGCAATTAGATCATCGAGCTTTGATACTCCCCCCGAAGCGATTATTGGAATTGATACCTCGTTAGCTAACTCTGCAGTAGCCCTAACATTTGGTCCTTGCATCGCTCCATCTCTATTTATGTCAGTATAAATTATTGAACAGACTCCATAATCCTCGAAAGATTTTGCTAGTTCAGTGGCCTTAATATTCGTAGATTTAGCCCACCCATCAGTCGCTACTAGCCCATCTCTTGCATCAACTCCTACCGCTATTTTTCCAGGAAATTCCTTTGCAGCCTCCTTTACTAGTAAAGGATTTTCAACTGCCACGGTTCCAAGAATAATCCGTGCTAAGCCTTTTTGTAACCAATTTTCTATTGTCTGGAGGTTGCGGATGCCTCCTCCAAGCTGAGTAGGAATCGTAATTCGAGATAATATTTTTTCAACGGCTACAGAGTTAACGGGTGCGCCAGCAAAAGCTCCATTTAAGTCAACCAAGTGTAGCCAATGGCAGCCTGCACGTTCAAATTCGATTGCCTGATCACTTGGGTTTTTATTGAACACGGTAGATTTATTCATATCTCCTCTAAGCAACCTTACTGCTTTGCCGTCTTTCAAATCGATAGCCGGATATAATATCATTTTACTTAACCTTCCGTTTCAAAAATCCGTAAAGCATGCTTAATTAAATAATGCAACTTCATCTCGTCTAGGACTTGCCCTGAATCAAGTTTGGTTGCACACTGTTGTTAAGATGGGAGATTACAATGAATAAGATTTTTAAAATAGCTGCCGCCTTATGCTTGCTGACTGGGGCTGCTTTAGCGGATCCAGTACTCGGTGTTTGGAAAACCACTCCAGATGATAATGGAAATTTTGGTCACATAAATGTAGAGGAGTGTGATGGAGAGATTTGCGGTACTCTTGTTAAGTCTTTTAACTCCACTGGTGCATCATATGAGTCTGACAATATCGGTAAGAAGATTATATGGGCTATGAAAAACAAGGGTGATGGAAAATATGGTGGCGGAAAAATTTGGAGCCCAGATCGTGATAAGGTTTACAGCTCTAAAATGGTTTTAGAGGGAAACGATCAGCTGAAAATATCAGGGTGTGTTTTGATTTTATGTCGCGACGGTGGTACTTGGACGCGGATAAAATGAATATTTGAATGCCGTTTATGGCGCCCATGCTAGAAAATTTTGTATAATTTTCATTCCAGAGTGGGAACTCTTCTCTGGATGAAATTGCAAGCCAGCCATATTGTCTTTAGCCACGATAGCAGTGATATCGCCCCCATAGCTGGCGTGTGCAAGTCGCTGCTCTGTGCTAAAAACTTTCATTTGGTAGGAGTGCACAAAATAGAAGTGATCTCCATCTTTAATCTCCTTTAGAATTGGGTGGTCACAGTCTATTATTATGTCATTCCAACCCATATGAGGTATTTTTAGTTTTGGATCATCTACTTTTATTTTTTCTACCTCGCCGTTTATCCAACCAAGACCATTAGTTAGCTCGAATTCAGAACCTTGGTTTGCCATTAGTTGCATGCCAACACAAATCCCAAGAAATGGCGTGCCTTTTGCACAAACAGCGTATTTTAATGCCTCAAAAACTTCTGATCTTTCAAGGGCATTCTTACATGCTGGGAAAGCACCATCACCCGGCAAAACTAATCTATCAGCATTGCTTATTATATCAGGATCGCTCATAATTTCCACGGATCCAAGAGAATTTTCATTAGCAATTTTTTCAAAAGCCTTAACAGCAGAGTGTAAATTACCACTCTTATAATCGATAAGTGCTGTAAGCATTATTGCTAAAGTTTTCCCTTTGTACTTGGCAAACTTTCAGACATTCGAGGATCAATTTCGATAGCTAGTCTCAGGGCTCTTGCCACGGATTTAAATATCGCTTCAGCAATATGATGATTGTTAATCCCATGCACCATATCTACGTGCAAAGTTAATCCTGCATGCGTTGAAAAAGCTTGAAAGAATTCACGCACTAGCTCTACATCAAAAGCTCCAATTTTATTAGTTGAAAAATTAACATTCCAGATAAAGAAGGGCCTTGCAGAAAAATCTAAAGAAGTCCGAATTTGTGCATCATCCATCGGCAAATGGCAGGAGCCATACCTAACTATGCCTTGTTTATTTCCCAACGCATTCTTTACAGCTTGTCCGAGTGCTATCCCCGTATCTTCCACAGTGTGGTGGTCATCAATTTCCGTATCGCCAATCGTTTTTATGGTTAGGTCCATCAGAGAGTGACGAGATAATTGGTCCAACATGTGATCAAAAAAGCCAACATTCGTTTCGTTCGAATATTTGCCTGTGCCATCTAGATTGATAAAGACTGAGACCTTAGTTTCATTAGTTTCGCGTGTAATTTCACTTTTGCGCATCGGTCTTTTCCTCATTCCTGTTGCGAGGCTTATAGCTCTGCTGAATAATTTCTAAAACCCTAAGAATTTTTCTTAAAAGATGCTGTTTATTTCGTGCCACAGCACTATCCTCTCTTCATGTCCGCTGTTCTTATTTCTTCAGATATCTATCGCACCACGCACTATGGAGGAAAACATCCCTTAAATATACCAAGGGTAGGGCCCACACTCGATTTGATTAAAGCCATGTCATGGTATAGCGATAAATCGTTTGTAACTGCACCAATCGCTAAGCCCAGATTACTGAAGAAATTTCATTCCAACGATTACATCAATGTTCTTCTAGAAGTGGATGAAAAGCAGGAAATTGATGAATATCGGTCCAGCAAATACAAATTAGGGACGCCGTCAAATCCGCTTTTTAAAGGAATGTATAAGCGTCCAGCCACCTCAGTTGGCGGGGCAGTTGTGGCCGCAGAATATGCATATTTGAATGGTCGGTCTTTTAATTTGGGCGGTGGTTTACATCATGGCCTAGCAAACAGAGCAAATGGATTTTGTTATCTGAATGATCTAGTATTTGCTATGTTAAGACTCAGAGAATTTGGAGTTCGTCGAATTGCCTACGTGGATCTAGATGCGCACTTTTGCGATGGCGTAGCATCTGCGTTTTCTAGAGATCCAGATATCATGTTAGTGTCAGTACATGAGGCAAACAGATGGCCATTTCGAGGTAAAATAGATGAAAATTACCCAGATAAAAATTTATATGCACCGATGTCAAAAGGTTCTCAGGACGTTGATATAGAGGCGCTATTTAAATATGTATTTTTCCCTGCGCTAGAGCATTTCAAGCCAGAAGCATTGATTGTTCAAGGGGGCGCCGACATGTTAAAGGACGATCCACTGTCTCGTTTGGACATCACAAATAATTGCTTATGGAGTATTCTCGCGAGGCTTAATCTTTTGGCCCCTAAAGTGCTTTTAACCAGTGGTGGCGGATATAATCCATGGTCTGTTGCTAGACTATGGGCTGGTTTTTGGGCTATTCTGAATGATATTGATCCACCGATTAATTATACTGATGAAGCGAAGAGATTGATCGAATCTTTACGATGGTTTCGTAAAGATAAAGTTAACCCAAACTTACTGTTTTGTCTCAGAGATGAGAAAATGCCTGGCCGAATAAAGGAAGAGACTTTGGACCTGATAAAACAAATGAACTCTATTCATAAAAGTTCTATTCAAATGGCATGATACAAAACTAATTAACTGAGGAATACACATTTTTTAAATATTCTAGTTTGCCCTGATGTACTTTAAATCTAAAAAAAGTTATTAACTTAAATATCGATGTTACTTGGCGAAGGTCTTTCATGATTGTAAATAGATTAATCTATTTGATTGGATTTGCTCTGGTGGTGCTAGGCCTACTAGTTGGTTGTAGTAAAACTGCAGAAGTAGGTTCAGATGAAATTGAAAATTATTCTGCAAAGCAAATTTTTGATAGAGCAGAATTTGAAATGGCTCGGTCAAAACCGATAGATGCAATAGCTTTTTTTTCTGATGTCGAGAGGCTTTATCCATATTCTGAGTGGGCAAAAAGATCTGTGATTATGCAAGCTTTTGCAAATCATAAAGCTAAGCAATATGAAGAGGCCAGGGATGCAGCTGAAAGGTATATTGAATATTATCCATCTGATGAAGATTCAGCCTATGCGCAGTATATAATAGCTTTAAGTTATTACGACCAGATTGAAGATATCGGCCGGGATCAAGAAGTCACTGCAAAGGCATTAGAAGCTTTTACAATACTAATCAAAAATTACCCTGACAGTGAATATGTCAAACCTGCTGAATTAAAATTTGATCTAGCTTTTGATCACTTGGCTGGTAAGGAAATGGAAGTAGGTAGATATTATTTAAAACGGCAGCAATTTCCCGCAGCAATAAACAGATTTCGTATAGTTGTAGAGGATTATCAGACCTCCTCTTANACTGCTGAGGCCTTACATAGGCTAGTGGAAGCGTATTTGTCTATTGGATTGGTTGATGAGGCGCAATCTGCCGGAGCAATACTTGGACATAATTATCAAGCTACAGATTGGTATCAACGAAGTTATAGTTTATTGAAGGATGAAAATCTGAGACCACTTGCAAAAAGCTCAGGATGGCTTCGGAAAATTCATAGACAGGTCCTCAAAGGCCGATGGCTCTAACTCGTTGATATTATGAAATGCTTGTTGGATTAGACATACGCAATATCTTAATTATCGATCACGCAGAGATAATATTCACAAACGGATTGAATGTTCTGACTGGTGAGACTGGAGCAGGAAAATCAATTCTTTTAGATAGTTTAGGATTTGTCTTAGGCTGGCGGGGTAAAACAGAAATAGTTCGCGCAGGTGCTGATTTTGGCGAAGTTAGTGTTTGGTTTCAGGTCGAAACCGACCATGCAGTAAAAGAGATCCTTGATGAAAATAACATCCCTTGGGAAGAAGAACTATTAATTAGGCGCGTTATAAGTGCTGATGGGCGGAAGACTGCTTGGATTAATGGACGAAGAGCTCCACGAGAATTATTAATTCGGATATCGACACTTTTAATTGAAATTCATGGTCAACATGATGACAAGGGTTTGCTCGATCAACGTTCACATATTCGTTTACTTGATATGTTTGCGGCCAACAGTTTCCAACGAGAGGCTGTAAAGGAAGCTTGGAGAAAACTCAAAAAAGTGAACAATGAATATCAGGAAGAACAAAAAAAACTCTCAGCCTTCGAGACTGAAGAGTCGTTTTTACGTTACGCATTAGATGAGTTGACTAAAGCAGATCCAAAAGATGGCGAAGAACAAGAATTAGACGCCAAAAGACGNATGATGCAGTCATCGGAAAAAATAAAGGATGATATCTTAAAGGCTCAAAATGCTGTTGGAGGGAATGGTGCAGAAGGTTTAATTTTGGACGCAATGAGATGGATTGAAACAGCATCTGGGAAAAGTGATGGACCGTTTGACGATGCTTTAGCCTCGTTGTCGCGTGCATCGACTGAGTTAGGTGACGCAGTTGGTATTATTGAGGGGCTTGTTGATACATTGGATTTTGATGTGCATGAGCTTGAAATGCTTGAAGAGCGGCTTTTTGAAATCCGTGGTCTAGCAAGGAAACATAAAATTTCCTCGGATCAACTACCTCAATTTAAGGCAGAGCTAGAGAATAAAATAGAAGAATTTTCATTCAGTGCTGAAAAGCTATCCTCACTGGAAGCCAAGATTAGAGAATTTGATCGTGAATATAACGTTGCCGCTTCAAAACTGAGTAAATCTAGGCTAATTGCTGGTGCTGAATTAGACAAATTAGTGACAGCGGAATTGCCATTTCTGAAAATGGAAAATGCTCATTTTGAAACTAACATAGTATCTGCATCAAGGTCAGCTGATGGATATGATGAAGTTTCTTTTTTAGTTTCGACAAATAAAGGAACTTCGAAAGGTCCAATTGGCAAAATAGCATCGGGGGGTGAACTGAGCCGTTTTCTACTTGCACTTAAAGTATGTCTAACCAAAGGCTATACTGCTGTTTCGATGATTTTTGATGAAATTGACCGTGGGATCGGTGGAGCTACTGCTGATGCGGTGGGAAGAAGGCTGGTAAGACTTTCAAAAAATGCACAGGTACTCATAGTTACGCATTCTCCTCAGGTCGCTGCTCTTGGTGACGCACATTTTCAGGTGGTCAAATCTATAAACTCCAAAAATACTCTCACAGAAGTAACAAAGCTCCAGGGAGATGCGAAAATTGAAGAGATTGCTCGCATGATCTCAGGTGATAAAATAACGCCCGCCGCAATTAATGCTGCGGCTACTTTAGTGGATGGGCGCTGAAAGATCTAAATTACTAAAGTTTGTTTGTTGCATGGTCCAACCAGATTCTCTCATTTTCATCTAGATGCGCTCTGATTTTTTCCCTACATTGTGAGTGATACTCGTTGAGCCAAACAATTTCGTCCGTTGACATCAGATCCTTTTCTATCAAACTTTTATCTATTGGTACAAAGTTAAGAGTCTCAAAAATAAACATTTCTGCAACAACTGAGTGTTCCAATTTAGGAGCTTTTGTCACTGTCAAAAGGTTTTCAATTCTAATCCCAAAATGTCCCTCTTTGTAGAAACCTGGCTCATTCGATATGATCATTCCAGCTTCGAAAGGAACATTTGAAGTCCTACTTAATCTTTGTGGTCCTTCATGAACAGAAAGAAACTGTCCAACTCCGTGACCTGTGCCATGAGCAAAATCCAGTCCTTCTGACCACAGGAATACTCGAGCAAACGCATCTAAATCACACCCTGCCATTCCTTTGGGAAACCTTAACTTAGATATTGAAATCATTCCTTTAAGTACCAGCGTGAATGCTTGCTTTATCTCGCTCGAAACCTGGCCCAAGGCAGTCGTTCTTGTAATGTCAGTTGTGCCACTTTTATACTGCCCACCACTATCAATTAGGATGACCTCACCATTTTTAATCGTTCGATTACTATCATTATTTACCCGATAATGAGGAAGGGCCGCATTTGGTCCGCTTGCGCAAATTGTTTCAAAGCTTATGTCGTGTAGCTCTGGATTAGCTGACCTACACGACTCTAGCTCTATTACTATATCAATTTCTGTTAATATTCCTGCTGATTGTGAATTTAGCCAGCAAAGGAATTTACACATTGCAATTGCATCAATCAAATGGGCATCACGTGCTCTACTTAACTCGGTCTCATTTTTACACGCTTTAGGTAATGCCGTTATATCGCCTCTTGGATCTAAGGTGGCTTTTGAAGCGAGCAGGCTTTCGTAAGCAGCAAATGGCAAACTGGATTTGTCGATGCAAATACTACCGGTTAGCCTTGTAAGTTGGGAAAGAAAGTCATTTTCATTGTATAGGTTAATTCCATTGCCAAAATGCTCTTTTAGATTTTCTACTTTCCGTTTATCTACGAATATATCAACTTCATTATTTGAATGTAGAATTGAAAAAGCCTGGACTATCGGCAAATGTTCTACGTCACCGCCCCTTATGTTTAACAACCAGGCTATCCCTTCTGGAAGCGTAATTACCGCGGCTGAATTTCCGTTAATTTTCAATTCTTTGGCTAATGTTTTTCTTTTGCTAGATTGTGTTGCTCCTGCAAACTCGGTTTCGTAGGGAAAAGACTTTTTAGTTGGTGCTGATGGCTGATCCTTCCAGATTATATCAACAAGGTTCTGTGTCGCTTGTAAGGTAATATCAGTATTTGCCATTGAACGTTTATACTGTTCAA
>NYSJ01000021.1 GCA_002682975.1 Paracoccaceae bacterium | reverse complement strand
TAAATACCTCTTTACCAGATACCTTTAATTTAGGCTGGAAATTAGCGGCAGTCCTACAGAAGCGCAGTGACTTTAAGTTACTTGCAACTTACGGCACCGAAAGACGTAAAGTCGCACAGCAATTGATCAATGCAGACAAAGAGCTTTCTAAATTAGTTGCCACGCGCCCATCAGCAAAGGACACATCAGAAAAGGCACGTGTCGATACCGCCAAAATCGAAGCTTTTATGAAACGACAAAGCGGCTTTGTCAGCGGGACTTCCATTGAGTACCTTCCCTCCTATATCTGTACCGGACATCATAACCAATATCTGGCCAAGGGTTTAATAATAGGACAGCGATTTTTCTCAGCGGAAGCCATTCGTCTCTGTGATGGGCGAAGTCAACATTTGGGGCATCTTGTAAAAGCTGATGGCAGGTGGAGAATTTTCTTGTTTAGCGGCGATGAGGATCCAAGAGACCACAAGACCAAATCCTACCGTTTCATTGATTTTTTAGCTCACTCTTCCGCTTCACCCGTAAAGCGGTACACACCAGTTGGAGCAGATATAGACGCAACAATCGATACTTATGCCATATTCCAAGATAACAATCTTTCGATGCCCGAGTTACATAAATATTTATGGCCAGCTAAGGGTAGGTACGGTTTACGAGACTACGAAAAGGTTTTTCACACGCAAGCTGCTAACGACGTCTATGAACTGCGTGGTATAAACCGCCACGAAGGTTGCGTTGTGATTGTTAGACCAGATCAGCATATCGCTAATATTTTGCCGGTAACTGCACACGATGCGCTTGCCGCTTTCTTTGATGCTTTTATGATTAAGCAAAATCAGGACGACAAACTATTCGATCCCAGCAAAGAATATTAAAGAGCTTTTCAAGAAGATCGAATGTATTTCGTATCGCATAACCCTTAAATATTGTATCTTTTTAGGCAAACGAAATGTCGACAGACCCAAACGAACCAAAGTCGGCATGGATAGCTGTTCCAGATGGACATTCGATTGGACGGATAAAACTACCAGATAGGATGGTTTGTCCAGGTTGAATAATTTGTTTATATTTTGCCATGCGCCGAGCCAGCCAGACAACGCTTTCAATCGGATCATTAAGCACTCCAGCACCTAACCCAGTTTCCTCAACTTCACCATTACTTGACGCGATCACCCCCACCCAACGCAAATCAATCCCATCGACTGGATGGCGTTCTGAGCCTAGAACGACGCCAGCATTGGCAGCATTGTCACTTATTGTATCAAATATCTTCCGCTTGGCATTTGTCTCAGGATCAACACGTAAGATACGGGTATCAAGAATTTCAAGGGATGGTGCTACGTAATCTGTCGCTTCGATTACATCCTCGCGCGTCACATCTTCACCACCTACCGAAGATTTCATAACAAATGCAATTTCTGCTTCAATCCTGGGTTGTATAAACCGCTCCTTTGGGACAATAGCCCCATTAGAAAAAACCATGTTGTCAAATAATATCCCACTATCGGGAATATCGATATTTAAAGCGTATTGCATAGCCTTAGATGTGAGCCCAATCTTCCAACCGACCACAGTGCGACCTTGCTGAATCTTGGCACGGTAAATTGCAGTTTGAACAGCGTACGCATCGTCCATACTCATCTCAGGATAGCGTTTCGTCAAAAGGCTGATTTGCTCACGTGTTTCCTCAGCGTGCAAAAGATCAGCAGCGGCATTTATATGGTCATCTGGGGTCATATCTTTTCATCCTCTACAGTATTTCGTAAGATCCCAATTCCATCTACCTCAACCTCTACCACATCCCCAGGCTTGAGATATTGAGGGGGATCAAGTCGCGCGCCAGACCCCGTTGGGGTCCCGGTAACGATAATGTCGCCAGGTTCTAGTGTCATGAAAGTAGAGATATACTCAATCTCACGCCTAACCGGAAAAACCATATTGCTGAGCAAATCATCCTGACGNANCTCNCCNTTNACGCGTGTGATTATNCGNGCANTGTCAAGTTGTGANTCATGGATAAACGGCACTATCCANGGACCAATCGCTCCAGATTTATCCCAATTTTTACCTTGCGTGACATTGAATTTCGCATGGCGAACCCAATCACGAATTGTGCCTTCATTGCAAAGTGTTAAAGCTGCTATATGTTTATAGGCATCTGCTTGCGTGATGCGACGTCCACCCTTACCAATTACAATTGCTACTTCACCTTCATAGTCCANTTTCAAGCTTTCAGGTGGACGGATCAGAGCACATTCATGACCNGTAAAACCAGATGCAAAACGTGGGAAAAGAGACATATATTTTGGCTGCTCAGACCCGTCTTTGTATTCAGCATTGCGGTCAGGGAAATTTACTCCTACGCACAAAATCCGACGCGCGTTTGGGAGAACCATTTGATATTGAAATTCCGTATGCGTTGCGACTTTACCATCAATCGCTTTAGCTAGATCACTCAAGCCGTCTGCCTGAACGGCATCAAGCAGCGTCGGCCATTGTGGNAACTTATCATTGAGGGCAACCATTCCCTCATCCGTAATAGCTCCATAGTACTTTTCACCACCATTTGTATAGCTAGCAAATCTCATTTTATAGCCTCCCAGACCTCTGAAACAACCATAGCTACNGCCATAACATCTTCACGTGTTGTATCAAATTGGCCNACTTGCACACGAATGATTTTCTGGCCTGCAAAAGCACCTTGCGTNAGATAGATGCGNCCATCATCNTTGATTGCNTCTACCANTCGCTGCTGTGCTAGATCATCTCCCGGACATCGAAAAGAAAATAAACTCAAGATGGGATCAGTCGTGATCTCGAATCCTTCAAGCATACGGATTTTCGCACACAATTCTTCTGCCCAAGAAACGTGATTTCGGATGCGCGTTTGCAGACCAGTCAAACCGTAAGATCGTATCAAGAACCAAAGTTTCAAGGCACGGAACCTACGCCCTAATGGAATTGTCCATTCTGAATAATTCGTAACAGCGTCGCCGGTCGTCTTTAAGTACTCCGGTTCAATCTTCAGAGTATTCAACTGCGGTGTGGCATCCTTCAAAAATTGAATTGAACAATCGAATTGGGCGCCAAGCCACTTGTGTGGATTGAAAACTATGCTGTCGTAGGTATTAACACCGGGCCAGAATGCGTCGCAGTATTCAGGACATATCATAGCCGATCCCGCCCATGCCGCATCGAGATGTGTGTAGAGATCATGATTTTTGGCAACCTTNGAAATCGCTTTCAAGTCATCACATGCACCAACNCCCGTACCTCCTGTTATAGCTATTATGCCAGCTGGTCTGTGGCCTTCTGCGATATCGGCACGGATCGCTGCGTCTAATGCCTGTGTATCCATTCCAAACCGCAGCCCCGTACCTGGGATTTTCATCAAATTATTCTGCCCAATACCCGCTACCCAGCAGGCACGGTCGATGGATGAATGTACCTGGTCAGAGCAGTAAATCCGGAGAGCGCCCTTACCTGCCAAACCGTCGCGGTTTCCAGTATAGCCTGTTGCCCTTTCTCGCATTGTAAGTACAGCCGACAGCGTCGCAGAGGATGCACTATCTTGTATGACACCAGTAAATTCATCAGCCAAACCAAGGGCATGGCGCATCCAATCCACCATCTTNCCCTCAACTTCCGTTGCAGCGGGCGAAGTCTGCCAAAGCATGCACTGGGCCGCAACCATATTAACTAACTGTTCTGCCAACATGGACGGTGGGGCAGCATTTGCAGGAAAATAGGCAAAAAACCGTGGATGCTGCCAATGGGTTATGCCTGGCATCACAATGTTCTCAAAATCAAGCAGTATTTTCTCCATCGCTTCAGGCATCTGGGGAGGTCTATCTGGTAATTGGGCAGCAATCTCACCTGGCTTGGTCTGGGCCCGCACTGGCCGGTCGCGTAGCGTCTTATGATACTGCGATCCCCATTCTGCAATCCGTTTGCTCCAATCAGAGAATTCATCCCAATCCATGCTCTATTTCTCCTCACTGCAAGTTGAGCGAAAATAATTTCTTTCTATGAAGTCATCTAACACATGCCAAATCACTTTGCAGAATAGGTCATGGTCTTTTAACTTTAACATCATGGCGCAATAATCGGGCTTGCTGTAATTTTAGAATTTTGAGTGTCTACGCCCACAAATGTAGTGCCGTGCTTGAACCAACTTTCAGGTGCCGCTGCTCCCCACAAGGTTTGACGCTGCGGATCCTTAAGATCCCATTTGATTGGCTCTAAATCAGGATCAACAGTTTGATAGTCAGAGCAATAAATTTCAATTCTATGACCATCCGGGTCAAGTATATATAAAAAGAACGCATTGGAAATACCGTGNCGTCCGGGTCCACGTTCAATATTTTGAACGTAGCCAGTTGTCGCCATTAAATCGAGCAAATCAATGATATTTAAAGGCGTTGGCACCCAGAAGGCNACATGATGCATACGTGGCCCCATACCATTAGTGAANGCCATGTCATGAACACCACCTTTGCGATGCATCCATGCCGCCCATAGCTTTTTACTTTCNNCGTCTTCTGTATATTCTGTAACTCTAAANCCGAAGTCAGAATAAAATTCCACCGAAGCATCTACGTCATGGCTGAAGCAATTGAAATGGTCAATGCGCAGTGGTTTGACACCACGATAAAGCTCGTATTTCTGATGGATTGGCGCCAACCGTTCCATTTTATGGTAAAATTCNAGTGGNATACCCATATTATCAGAAGTCAGAAGTGTTCTGCCNTGAAATGGGCGGTCCACCCANGATGTNGGACGACCTTTTACNTNAAAATATGCTTNAGCACGGTCNAGGTCATCTTCATCGAAAGTCTTAAACCCCATNACCTCTACAGTGCCTGGTTGATCAGATTTTTGTAGAATTATGCAATGGTGTCCCCGTTCCTCCATGGCCCGCAAGTATATATGGGTNTCACTTTTATCAGTGANCTGNAGACCNAGAATTTCTGTGTANAACTTACATGANGCAACGAGGTCTTTTACATTNAGGCACACATGGCTCAAGCGAATAATGTTGAAGTCAGGATANAGGTTAGGGGCNGGTACGGACATNTAGAACGCTCCTAGTTTTGTAATTTTGTGCNTACCAGTCGCAAATCCGATGTGTTTCTGTTCCATATAGAATTCAAACGACCAGTCCCCGCCATCGCGTCCAATACCACTGGCTTTTACACCACCGAACGGTGTTGGGAGGTGGCGAACATTCTCGGAGTTCACCCAAATCATCCCAGCCTCCATTTTCTCCGTAAACCGCAGGGCGCGGGTAAGATCATTGGTCCAAACATAACCAGTTAAACCATAGTCAGTATCATTTGCTATTTCCAATGCCTCGTCTTCAGTCGAAAAAGAAATTGACGTAAGGACAGGACCAAAGATTTCTTCTTGAGCAATACGCATTTTGTTGTTTGCTTTTGTGAACAAAGTTGGACGGATAAAATAGCCTTCGCTCTCCATAACTTGTCCTCCAGCAGCGACAGTTGCGCCATCTGCCCTCGCAATATCAAAATAACTCGTGACTTTGTTAAAGTGTTCTTCACTTACAAGAGGTCCAATTTCAGTCTTTGGGTCCAGCGGATGTCCGACTTGGATATTGTTTACTCGATCAATCAACTTGGCCTCGAAATCATCACGAATGGTATCTTGTACCAACAGACGAGACGAAGACGTACATCGCTCCCCATTGATGGAATAGATCATAAAAATTGCAGCATCCAATGCACGATCCAAATCGGCATCTTCAAAAACAATAACAGGGTTTTTTCCACCAAGTTCTAGGTGATTGCGCTTAAGCGTATCAGCCCCTTGCTTGATGATCAGACTGCCCGTTTGGCTTTCTCCCACAAATGCAATCGCCTTGATTTTTGGATTTTGGCATAAAGCTTTTCCTGCAACCTCACCAAATCCATTTACGGTGTTCAAAACACCAGCAGGCAGACCTGCCTGATGTGCAATTTCGACTAATAAACGTGCCGTTAGTGGTGACGCTTCAGCGGGTTTGTGCACCACAGTACAACCTGCTGCCAGAGCAGGTGCAATTTTCCAAGTGGATAGCATGAAAGGGGTATTCCACGGAGTTATGATACCCACTGGGCCAATTGGNACNNGNGTTGTAACATTCATAAGTGTTGGTGATTTCAAATGTTGACCATCGCGGGCTTGCACAACCTGATCNGCAAAATAACGAAAGTTTTCAGCTCCCCGTAAGGCCGCTTTAGACATAAATTTGTAGGCCTGCCCAGTATCCCAACATTCACATAGCGCTATTTCTTCGGCACGTTCTTCAATCCCATCCGCAATCCGNATTAAAACTTCTCTCCGTTCCAGCGCAGGCATTTCACGCCAAGCAGAAAATGCCTCATGTGCAGCATCTGCCGCAAGGTCAATATCTTCGGTTGAGCCATGAGCTACATTGCAAATAATTGACTTGTCGACTGGCGAATGAGTCTGGAAAGTACCNTGGGATCCAGCTACATCGTCTCCCGCGATACAATTTAGAACACCTACTTCACGAAATCGTTTGAGGTGANTATCAAGTTTTGCGATATTTTCTTCAAGCACGGTCATGCANTATCCTCCATATTGTCTCGGATGTTCCCAAATTTAGCTGAGAAGACATTATCAATGTCNCGCATNTCTGCTGACAAAGCGATGGACCTAGTTTCCATAGCCTTAGCCATGAAATTCTTTAAAGCTGAAAAAATAACAGTTAACGCGTCCAGCTTCACATCATGAGGTCGCCCTTCACGTAATCGAATGCTTAGGTCAATAAACCCGTGTGTTGGGTTGCCATCGGCTATTGCGAAATGCTCTACTCGCACTGCGCGCACTCGAATTCCTGCTAAGGGAAATGTTTGGACATTAGCCGCCGAAACACGAATAGCATCACATAAAGCATCTATATCTACAACATCTTCAATGTTAGCAGAATACTCAATTTGAAAGTGTGGCATCACATACCCTAAAAACGTTGTTTTTTATCAATTTAAGAAATCTATATTTTACTTGCAAACACATCATTTTACATCAGCGACTTCAGATTGAATTCAATATCAGCTGCATGTTCTGGAAGTATTGTTTTACCNACCTCCAGTAACCGTTTTCCAATCATGTANACACTAGGGGCGTTCATAGCATCAATCGCCAGAAGTGTCTCACCTTGATAATAAAAATGAGCCATTGATCTGGAAGTTTTTCCTGCCCTTGTAACGACAGAAGTATAGCCACGATTAAGCCCTGCAATTTGTAGCTTTACGTCAAATTGATCTGACCAGAACCAAGGCTTGGCAACATAATCGGATGCAGCCCCCACGGCAGCGTGTATGCCTGCAACTGTCGCTTGATCGATTGCATTTGGCACGGACTCTAATCTTGTTGAAATGCCTTTGTAATCGGTCACAGCACAATCGCCTGCCGCATAAATGGCCGGATCATTCGTCTGGCAAACTCCATTCACAATTATTCCATTTTCTACTGCTAATCCACACGCCTCGGCCAACTCAGTGTTGGGTAAAATACCAATTCCAACGACAGCNACATCAGCATCTATGACCGATTTGTCAGTCAGAACCGCTCGGGTCAGTTTGCCTCCTCGTCCCTCAAAATGAGAGAGACCAACACCTTCTTTTATATCGACCCCTTCTTCCGAATGCAGTCGCTTGAACCATGNAGAGGTTTCTCTACAAGCTACTCGCTGCAATATGCGCGCACCTGCCTCAACCAAGGTCACCTTCATGCCCTTTTGAGCACATACAGCCGCAGCCTCAAGTCCGATATACCCTCCACCCACGATTACAATGCGACGTTTCGGTTCTAATACGTCACCAAATTGATTAGCATCCTCTAAGGTGCGAATGTAGTGTAAACCGGACAAGTTATTGGTTATAGACCGAGGTAATTCACGAACCCTAGACCCGGTCGCAATCATAAGCTTTGACCACGGTGCAGTTGTGCCATCTGACAGATGCACCACACGTTTAGCACGATCGATGGCTGTAACCTTCACGCTNGTTCTGAGTTTAATATTCTGATCACCATACCAGGTTTCAGGGCGCAGGTAGAGCTGCGATTTAACCATATCACCTATTGCATATTTCTTGGACAAGGGAGGCCTCTGATAAGGGATTTCGGGCTCATCTCCATATATGGTCAATGGTGTTCTGTGGTCCAACGTCCTGAATTTTGCACAAAAAGTCGCTGCCGCCTGACCTGCCCCAATAACAATAACATTCGTCATTTCAGACACTTTCCTTAAATAAACGGTAAATAAAAATCACGGACTTCATCAACACTTTTACCACTTATGCGCTTGAATTCATCTCGTTTCAAATAAATCAAAGCGTCACAGTAAGCTTCACCAACAGCCTTACGCAATTTAATATCCTTATCCAAAGCAATCATGGATTTATCCAAACCCGACGGAACGTGCCGCTTTTCCCTGACATTCTCAAGACCGTCTAAATCCTCAGGCGGCTGCAAGGACATGCGACTAGCCACCCCTAACCGAGCAGCCTGCAAAACCGAAGCTGTGGCTTGATATGGATTAGTCGCGCAGTCAGCCATCCGATGTTCCAAACGTGCTGATTTTGCGGATCCAGTTGAACAGCGTGTCGTGACTAACCGATGGTCATTGGCCCAGTTTGCCCAGTACCCAGCGAGACTACCTGCGGACAAACGATCGTAACTGTTAACGGTCGTCGCAAGCAAACCAGCCAAGGCTTGGTGATGATGAATGAGCCCAGCCATACATTGCTTTGCAAGATCAGAAAGATTACCAGCTGGGGCAATAACATTATTGCCATCTTTATCACAAAAGCTGAAGTTGACGTGCAGACCTGAACCACCACGATCTGGTATAGGTTTTGGAAGGAAGGTCAGCAGCAGTCCCTTTTTTAAACCTATTTCTCGCACCATTGATCGCAGCAAGAAAGCATCGTCACATGCTTTTAGAGCACCAGAAAAACGCAGTGTTAGTTCAAACTGACCATTATCGAATTCTCCGTTCATACTTTCGATAGGAATATCAGCTTTATTAGCAGCATCCCAGATATCGTCCAGCACACCTTTGGGATCGTTTTCTGGACCAGTACCATAGACGAATGCACCTGGTGTGTCGTAGGGACGCCAGATACCATCCTCGTCCCGTTGGAATACATAAGCCTCCGTTTCAAGGCCAATCATAGGGTTATACCCCATATCAACCCAATTATTGACAGCATTTTTTAGCACACCCCGTGGACAAAGCCCAAAAGGGCCGTCTTCTAAGTGCAAATCTCCCAAGGCAATTTCAGTACCTGGCTGCCAGCTTTTGCGACGTTCGTCGTCTAGTATCAACTCCATATCAGGCAAACCATCATAGACCCCGCAGCCCGGTACCGGCAAAAGGTCTCTATCGTAGGACACCGCAAAAGCGCCTCTAGCAAACCCTATGGATCCACCAGCGGCAACCTCTGCCGGTACATATTTGCCACGAGGCAAATTAAGCATATCGCTGAACATAACCCTTGTGCGGTGAATATCATCCATTATCGGTTGATCCATGTTGCACGAACCTGTAACTTTTTCACGCCACAAATAAAGTTTGACCGCGTCCATGTTGGCTCTTCAACAGCCTCAAACCTATCGACACACTTAATCAACTCTTCAAGTACTATCCGCACCTCCATCTTCGCAAGATGCATTCCAAGACAAACATGAATTCCGCCTTGCCCAAACGCTAAATGGCGATTGGGGGAACGGTCAAGCTGGATCTTGTGGGGCTGGTCGAACACCTCTTCATCTCGGCTGCCAGATACAAACCATAACAAAACCTTATCACCTTCGTGAATAGTTTTGCCATGCAACTTATAGTCCTGCGTGGCCGTACGTCTGAAATGCATTGTTGGTGATGCAAATCGAATAAATTCGTCGGCACAAGTATCCCAATATTTACCCGTACGTAACTGTTTGATCAGACTTGGATTATGGGCAAGTTCATTCAATGCCATAGAAATTGAATACCTTGTTGTATCGTTTCCAGCAGCAACCAATAGGCAAAAGAAATTCTTGAAACCCAGCTCGTCCAAACCATTGTCACCCAGCATCATTTTTGCGAGGATGCCTTCCTCAGCTACTGGACGACGATTTTTAAGAAGATCACTGGCATAATCATAAAGTTCGACACCAGCAGGGCTTCGGAATGGCATCATCCGGTAAGCGGATGTATCAACCTTATCTACAACGTGATCGGTAAAATCAGGATCTGTATTGCCGATCAACGCATCACCTTTTTCGACCAACCAATCAAGATCTTCGTCTGGCACGCCAAGAATTCTGCCTAACATCATCATAGGCAGCTGTTTTGCAAGGACATCCACAGCGTCAAACTCTGACTTTTTTAATGCTTTTTCAATTATACCAATTGCCAGTTCGCGGATCAGTTCGTCAAACTTTGCCACAACTGGTTTGGCAAAGTTCGGATTTACGGAACGCCTAACGTTTGTATGTTCTGGCGCATCCGTTTCTTGAAAAGTACGGCGAGCCATGTATTCCTCATAACTTTGATCCTCAATACGGATACCCTGTGCTGAGCTGAAAATCGCGTTTTCACGATTAGCCAGCAAAATATCAGCGTGCCGGGTTAAGCTCCAAAAGCCTTTAGTTTCTGCATCACCGTCAGTCCAAGCTAAAGGATCCTCTTTGCGCATTCGATTAAACGTTTCATGCGGCACGCCACTTGAAAAACTGTCATGGTCAGAAAGGTTCAAATGTCCATTATCATACATTGCGCAGGCCTTTCTTGAAAAAGTTAGCACACCAAGTGCCGAAAATGCGACCATGTTGATCTTTTTCCATACTATTCCATGCAGCTTTTACGATATTTTCGGGCATTCCACTTTCGGTAAAACGCAGCACACAAGACATGAAGTCGTGTGAAAATTCAGGGTGGGATTGCGTTGTAAAAATATGTTCATCCTTCGCAAAACTCGCGATCTTACATCCTTTGGATGAGCCCAAAAGCCGACACCCAGTTGGCAATTGTGTAACTTGGTCTTCGTGAAAGACATACATCGGGAGGGTTTCCCGCTTTGGCGTCATCCATTCAGTGTGGTCATGAAAAAGAGTTTCTTCGATGCCAACATTGTAGGCTACATTTAATCTTTCGACCTTCCCGCCCAATGCAACAGCGATAGCCTGATGGCCAAAGCAGACGCCCAAAAGAGGCTTCTTGGCCACATCACACCGTCTAATGAAGTCTAATAAATCTTCAGTAAAAATATGCTCATCTAAAACACTTAGAGGGCTACCGGTGATCATGAAGGCATCTTGCTCATCAATATCTCGCGGAACGTGTCCTCCAATTGTCATGTAAACACGGTATTCGAAGCGATCATCCTGTGCATCAAAAAGGTCGCGAAAACGGTGTGCGTCGTCAGGGTATGCATCGCCTACCTCGACACTCTTATCATGATTGGTTTGCAGAATTCCAAGCTTTATACGTCTCATAGATTTCCTTTTTAACTTGGGACGGTTAGAAGTGCCAACCGCCCCAAGACCTTTAATTTCCGATAATTTTATCCAAGTCAGCACTTTTGGCACGATCTGATTCAATACGTGCTGCAGACTCGTCCATACCTTGCCAATAAACACGTGCTCCCGTAGCAACCATGAGTTCTTTAGCGGCATCACTTGCCATTGTTGCAGATGCAATCTCAGCAAGCTTATCTATCACTTCTTGTGGCGTTCCAGTCTTAACAAACAATCCATTCCATAGCTCTATATCGTTGACGCCAGACTGCGCTGCCAATGTTTTAACCCCATTCAGTTTATCAATCGGTTCAGCTCCAATGTTAGCCAGAATGTTAATCTCACCGAGGCATGGTTCAATCAGGGCAAGTGTTGTATTTATGACATCCGCATCACCGGACGAAAGTGTGTTACAGTCCAACATATCGAACGCTGAGTCATCTGCGAACTCAAAGTCCATTAACTTAGCTGCAGCATAGGAGGCTTTTGTTGGTGTCAAACCGGCACCAAAGTGTCCAAGAACTACATCATTATCCTGAGCATAAGCTGCTAATTCTGCCATGTTAGAATAGCCTGCATCCCCAGAAGCGGCCAATACAAACGGATAGGTCAGAAAAATCCCAACAGGCGTGAAGCTGTTTTCGTCTATACCGATGTCAATAAGCGGACCAACAATTGGTACCCCAATTACAAAAGAGCCTACAACAGATCCATCGGTTGGGCCATTTAGGACCTCCAGTGCACCAGGAAAAGGACCGTCACCACCACCAGGACGATTTACGACTGATGCAGATTGCCCAGTCTGCTCTTGAAAATCTTCCGCGATCATTCGGGTCAGTATGTCCTCAAAGTCGCCCGGAGGCCATGGCACCACGAATTGCACTGGCCCGTTGGGATATTCTGCAAGCGCCGGCGCGGCTCCAGTTAGGACGGTCGTTGCTGCTAAAGCAATCGCTGTTAAAGTCTTTTTCATTAGTTCACTCCCTTTTGGTTTGGTTTTAATTTTGATAGTCTCTCCGCCTATTTCTCACAGACGTCAAAATGATGAACCCTATGACAAATAGGATCACAACAAATAAGGTACCCGAAACCGGGCGATTAATAAGATCGATGGCAGACTTGATCTGACCTGCACCGGCAGTTAATTTTTCAAGAATGATCGAGCCAAGCACAAGGCCCAGAACGATTGGTACGAGGGGCCAATCTAATCGGCGCAAAACATACCCAATATAGCCAAAAATGATTGCAAAAATGCAATCGGTGAGGCTGTTGCGAATTGAGTAAACTCCGACAAAAGACAGAATCATGATGAATGCCCCGAGAAAACGNTTTGGGATATATATCATTTTGGCGATGTATTTACTCGATACGAGNAGGGTTGCCAGAACCAAAACATTTATAATCAGCAACGCCANGAATAGGCTGAATAAAAAATCAGGGTTATTTTCAAATACGTCTGGACCNGGCTTAATTCCTGCATCAAAAAAAACAACCATCATCATAGCTGTCAACGCCTCACCAGGNACACCCAATGCCAAGAGCGGTATCATTGCGGCTGCCGGCACGGCATTATTTGATGTCTCTGAAGCAATGAGGCCTTCAGCAGATCCATGTCCAAATCGTGTGGGTTCTTTAGACAGTGCGCGCGCAGTGGAGTAACTAAAAAACTGAGCGACAAATTCGCCGACACCGGGAATTATCCCCATGACCGTCCCGTAAGTAGCTGAACAAAGGGCAACTGTTTTCTTACCAAATAATTCTCTGAANCCCGTGAAGAGACCACCAGTAATCCTTGCTTGAGGTGGATCATCATCTTTGCCAACCATTAAATTCAGGGCCTGGCTAAGAGCAAAGATCCCAACGATAACGACAATCAGATTAAAGCCTGAATAGAGGTATTCGATATNAAAAGTAAAACGATCAATTCCTCGGGTTGATTGACGCCCAATCATTGCAATCAGAAAGCCGAAGCCAAAGAGCATTGCAGCAATACCCATCGTTTGGCGATGTGCTGCAATCAATAAGACAGCACCTAAAATAGCTGCCGTCATTATGTCTCGTTGCCCAAACAAAGCACCAAGATCCCGCAAATANGGCCCGAAAACAAAAAGTGCTATTAAAGCTGCCAAAATTGAAAAAACCCCACCGAGAAAAGAAGAAGAATAGGCTAGCGACAAGGCCCNTGACGCCTCTCCGCGCCGCGTCATGGCATATCCATCATAGGTTGTAAGTGCATTAACCGGTGTTCCAGGCGTATTTATCAAAATAGCAGGAATTGCCCCACCATACATGGAAGACCCATAAACCCCCAANAACAGCACCAAACTAATAAGGTCGTCTAAAAATACCGTCGCAGGTANCAAAATGGCAATTGCTATCGCAGGCCCAATACCTGGNACGGCACCGATTATCACCCCNCCAACAGATCCTATCAAAATCGCNATGATTACNGGAAAAGTCATAAGGTTTTGCAATCCAAGAATAAAAGCGTCCACACTTTTCCCCTAAAAATACGTTAGCATGAAGCCCCGAAAGGCTGAAGGAAGCTGGTCATAAAGCCAGATTGATACCGGTGTTTTTATTTGTAAAAAACTNCGAAAAATAATCACAATAGCGAGGCTAGAGCACAAACTTCGGATCATCCAAGTACGGCTACGATATCCAAGTCGCCAAGGCAAAAACAAGCCGANTAGGACCGTTGATAGCAAGTAACCTAAATAGGGAACCAACAGAGTGTAGCTCACAAAGTAAAACACGAATTCCAAAGCAGCTGCATATTTNGTCATTTCAAAATATGCACTTGTCGGTAGTAAGAAGCGTTTTCGCCATTTGTGCTCTTTAAAGGAGGCCCAAAGATTCATCAAAGCAGCCGGCACTAAAACTAACAAACATAGAAGTGGTGCCACCCATGACTGCTTTAGAATACGGCCAAGGCGGGAAACGCGGCCATCTAATTCTATAAAACCTAACTGNTGGGCGAAATAGCTACCCAATCCGTCCGGCAATACGCGCTTCTCCCAGCCAGTTTGGGACCAAAAAAATANTAAAAAGAAAACGGCGATAGCTGCAGCGACAATAGACACCTGCAAATCACCTCGTGTTCGCGAAAATTTGAANAAATCTTCAAGCTTTACCTTCTTATCAGGGCGGCATTCACTTTTAAAAGTTCCGTCCTTCTCAAAAGGTAACTCATCTTCAAATAGCGCAAAATCTGACTTGGTGTTCTGGTTTTCGATCATACCTTGATCCAAGCCGTTTTTTTGTTGATGAACTTTTCAATCGCGTGCAGCGATTTATCATGACCATTACCAGACTGTTTATAGCCACCTAATGGCACGGTATTATCGGCGCCACCATATGTATTTACNTGNACAACACCAGTATGAAGACTCGCGACCATTCTGTGCGCTCTTCCCAGATTTGATGTCCAGACACCAGATGCCAAGCCAAGCTCTGAAGCGTTCGCCTGGCTAATTGCATCAATTTCATCTGTAAACTGGCTCACGGTTAGGACTGGACCAAAAACCTCTTCACTGAAGAGCCTGTCATCGACGTCAATATCCGTCACGATAGTTGGGGCCATATAAAAACCTCCAGTCTCTGAAAGAATTTGAATGCCACCAGAAACGACTGAGTTCGCACCTTCAAGNGCTTTTTGAATACGGTGCATGTGACCTTCAGAACTGAGCGCACCAATTTGAGTGCTCAAATCCAATGGATCACCCACTCGCAATTTCTCCGTCAGCCCGACAATTTTCTCAACAAAGGCATCATGAATAGTGTCATGAACCAGCAACCTTGATCCNGCGACGCATACCTGACCAGAATTGCGAAAAATTCCTGTGACCACCGCCTCAGCAGCGGTATCAAGGTCAGCTGTGTCGTCAAACACAATATGTGGGGATTTACCNCCTAATTCTAGGAATACGCGCTTCAGGTTGGATTTAGCAGCCGCTTCCATCAATTGTCGACCAACAGGGCCAGATCCAGTAAAAGCTAGAGCATCAACATCCATCGACATTGCCAATGCGTGTCCCGATACAGGCCCTGCTCCAGTTACAACATTCAATACACCCTCAGGTAGCCCAGCCTCATGAGCTAAAGCCACCATTCGCAAAACAGACAATGATGCAACTTCAGAAGGCTTTATAACAAAGGAATTACCCATAGCGATTGCAGGCGCAATCTTCCAAGCTGATATCATTAGTGGGAAATTCCACGGCACGATTGCGCCTACAACCCCAATGGGTTCTTTTAAGATCATTGCAAGTGTAGATGGATCAGTTGGGGCAACTTCACCATAAATCTTGTCGATTGCCTCCGCGTAATAACGTATNGTATTGGCTGCGGACATTGGTTCGGCTTTAAAAGCCATTGAAATTTCAGTGCCATTGTCCCGAACGCCAAGCACTGCAAGCTCAATCGCATGTTTTTCGATCAAGTCAGCCCAGGCAAGCATTACTTTTTTACGCACCATGGGATGAGTGCGCGACCACACACCAGAATCAAAGCTATGTCGCGCTGATGTTACTGCAATGGTAACGTCGGCCTCACTCGCATTAGGTATTTGCGTCAACAAAGCGCCATCAATAGGCGACACGACGTCTAGTGTAGCGCCAGTCTCTGCCATGACAGATTTACCGTTGATCATCATCGCAGGCGCTGCAACAGGCATTGCCCGGAGCATATCTAAATCCTCCTGTCGCATTCTGCCTCCTAATTGATTTTTGGTTCAAATAATGAACCGGTGTAACACTATTTGATATTGACGAATGATTTTTTGCCTGTCAAGTGTAAGGGTGGAGGT
>NYSJ01000020.1 GCA_002682975.1 Paracoccaceae bacterium | reverse complement strand
TCCCACCTGCTAAACTGGCGACAAATTTGTGATTTTGCCTTTGGTCATAAAATAGACCAGTTTTTTGTCCTGAAATAACATCAGCTTTATATATAGCCCCATTCATAGGGACTGATATTACTCCTTCTGGAATATCACCAAAAAATACAGAGTTTTTATCATCCAACCCCTCCAGTCTTCTTGAACGACCAGCTGCATTTTTGACTACAACATCAATTTCGCAAACTTCTTTGATTGATCTTGCTATAACTTCACACATATTCTCGGTCCAGAATGCATTTGGTTGCATCACGACAACCTTATTGAAACGGTCCGCGATCAATCCTGGTAGGCCATCGGCTTCCGCGTTTATTAACCTGTAAAACGGATCTCTGAATATTTCTGTCCTTAAAGATAATGCCTTCATAATCTTATCTTTAATCCAAGTTGCATCGATAATGGCTTGAAGATTGAAATCCATTATTCTGGCAAAAATTTTTGAATTTGGATTAACAGTTACCAGACAAATTGGATTTTTCTCATAATCTACCAACTTACAGAATGAACCAGGTATTAATGCTTTCGAACGACGATCAGAGATTATATCATTGCTGTAGATCCAAGGATATCCATAGCGGAATTTTTTAGCTTCAACGCCAGCCCTAAGTCGCAAGGTAAATTCTGTCATGCTAAGCATTTCCATTTTTNGNTCAAATAAATACAAGTAAAGTTAATATAATTATCTTTGGCAACTATCTAATTTAATTGTTNAAATTTAATANCAATTATTATCTTTTTTCTTGAGTTTTATATTATCTTAAGTTACCNGTTAATATAGNTGTTAGCGCTAACATTCATANGAGATATNTACNATGCCAATTAACGAAGTTGTATCAGAAGTTACAAATCGGATAATTTNGNGGTCTCGTGANTCTAGGCTTAAATATTTAGAGAATATGCAAAANCAACTAAATATAGGNCCAAGGCGAGCGCATTTAACCTGNGGAAATCAGGCGCACGCTTACGCGAGCACCTCAAAAGACAAAATATCACTTTCNAAAACTTCAAATGGNAACATTGGNATTGTTACGGCATATAATGATATGCTATCCGCTCANCAGCCNTTCGAAAGCTATCCTGAACTCATTCGCAAAACAGCTAGAGAATTNGGNGGNACAGCTCAAGTAGCAGGCGGAGTACCAGCCATGTGTGATGGTNTCACGCAGGGGCAGCCNGGCATGGAGCTTTCTCTNTTTTCNCGTGATGTAATTGCATTAGCGGCATCAATTGCTCTCTCCCACAATACTTTCGATACTTCTATATATTTGGGGGTNTGCGATAAGATTGTTCCCGGCTTAGTTATATCAGCGGCTACTTTTGGATTTCTACCAGCAGTATTTGCTCCTGCTGGCCCAATGCCCTCAGGCATTCCAAATGACAAAAAATCTATTATACGTCAAAAATTTGCCACAGGAGAAATCAGTCGAGAAGAATTAATGAAGGCCGAAATGGCAAGCTATCATAGCCCTGGAACATGTACATTTTATGGAACNGCAAACTCAAATCAAATGCTTATGGAATTCATGGGTTTGCATTTACCTGGATCATCGTTTGTTCCCCCTAACACGCCTCTAAGAACCGCATTAACCAAGTTAGCGACTAAACGCGCACTGGAAATCACTAGTTTAGGAAAATACTTCACACCAGCTTACCAAATTTTAGACGAAAAAGCTTTTGTGAATGGCATCGTGGGGCTAATGGCTACTGGAGGATCAACTAATCTGGTGCTGCACTTGCCTGCAATGGCGAAAGCCGCTGGAATTAAAATCGAACTAAGTGACTTTGATGACATCTCGAGTGTAACGCCGCTTATGGCCAAAATATATCCAAANGGATTAGCAGATGTTAATCACTTTCACGCCGCCGGTGGACTGAACTACATGATATCTCAACTTTTAGAGTATGGTTATCTGCACAACGATGTACAAACTATCATGGGTTTAGGTTTAGAAACTTACACCAAGGAACCGAAACTGGTTGATGGTAAAATAGAATATGTGCCATCGAGCATAAAAACGCATAATGAAAAAATTTTAAGACCTGTNATTGANCCTTTTCAAAAATCTGGCGGAATCAAGAAATTAGACGGAAATCTTGGAACTTGTATCATCAAAATTTCATCTGTTCCGATGGAAAAACAAATAATCGAAGCGCCGGCCAGAGTCTTTGAGTCTCAAGAAGATGTTAAAAATGCATTTAAAAAGAATNAGCTAGACTCAGACTCAATAATCGTGGTGAGATTTCAAGGCCCCATCGCCAACGGAATGCCAGAACTACACGGATTAACACCTATTTTGTCTGTACTGCAGGACAGAGGGCTCAAAGTCGCATTAATTACTGATGGGAGAATGTCAGGCGCATCGGGCAAAGTCCCGGCAGCAATTCATTTGAGCCCCGAAGCTTCAAGCTCAGGACCAATATCAAAAATAAAAAATGGNGATCTTATCCGGTTGGATGCACTTTCTGGANAATTAAATAATTTAGANAAAAATTTTGAATCTCGAGAAGTGAGGAAAAAAGACTTAACTAAAAATGAAAGTGGTTTAGGTAGAGAGCTTTTTAAAGTTTTTCGTGAAAATGCTAAATCCGCAAAATATGGTGGCGGAATAACATAAGTTGGGATGATATGAATTCNCACAAAGAAAGTCATGATTTATTAGATATTTGCAAATTGGCGCCCGTTATCCCTGTATTAGTGGTTGATGACACAGCAAGTGCCGTGCCATTAGCAAAAGCACTAATAGGTGGAGGCCTTAGAGTTTTAGAAGTTACCTTAAGGACTAAAAATGCTCTCGATGTTATCAAGGAAATGGTAGCTAATACTACAGAGGGAATAATTGGCGCAGGAACGCTATTATCTGAAGAAGATGTTTATGCAGCTAAAAATGCAGGAGCAAGTTTTGGAGTGACTCCAGGTATAACAGATCAAATACTAAGAGCATGTGCAGAAGTTAAACTCCCTCTTCTGCCTGGTGCTGCCACACCGTCAGAAGTAATGACTTTGTTAGCCAGAGGTTATTCTGTTCAAAAATTCTTTCCTGCGGAGTCAAATGGTGGGATAGCAGCTTTGAAATCAATACTTGGTCCAATACCCGGAGTGAGCTTTTGCCCCACAGGAGGAGTGACGTCAACAAATGCATTAGATTACTTGTCATTGAAAAATGTACCTTGTGTTGGAGGCAGTTGGGTTGCTCCTGAAAATAAAATTAAAAATGCTGATTGGAAGGCGATAACCNAACTAGCTCGCCGGGCCTACGCTCTAAACGAACACTTTAACACTTGAGATCAGCGATATTGAATAAAAGAGATCCTTGCAATTATTGCGCTAAAAAGTAAATTTTAATAGCATAGATTTAGGATATGCTTATGAGTTCAGCNGAACTTTATATAAATCTTGCGAATATTTGNTCCAATTGGAATGCATTGAATAGTCTTTCCAATGGCGCAGCGGGAGCTGTAGTTAAAGCTAACGCCTATGGTCTTGGAATAAAGGAAGTGGGGATCTCACTTGCAAAAGCAGGAGCAAGAGATTTTTTCGTAGCTATTGCAGAAGAAGGAGCAGCTCTTCGTCGCGCTATAGGCCCCGGCCCTAAAATATATATATTTTCCGGGCATATGGTTGGAGACACAACCCTTTTAAGAGACTTTGATTTAATACCTCTAATTAATTCAGCAAAACAACTATTATTTCATTTAGAAAATTCATCCAATCAGTTGATTGGAATTCAATTAGATACGGGAATGAACCGCCTTGGAATGGAAGCTACCGAGTTTCAAGAATTAAACGAGACTATTTCTAAATTAAAACCAGACTTAATCATATCACATTTAGCTTGCGCTGACGATCAAACCCATCCCATGAACGAAAAGCAGCTCGTTAATTTCAACGCTATGACTAAAGATATAAATTGCAAAAAATCACTTGCCGCTACTGGTGGCATTTTATTGGGAAAACAATATCATTTTGATATTACAAGACCCGGTATAGGTTTATATGGTGGAAATCCTTATTCTAACGCAAAAAGAGTCATTGGACTTAAGTTACCTGTAATTCAAATTCGAACCGTCCTACCAGATGAAACAGTTGGCTATTCTAATACTTGGACTGCAAAAAAAATAACAAAAGTCGCAACCGTAAGCTCGGGTTACGCTGATGGCATCTTTAGGAATATGAGTAATAAAGCAACGTTGTATTACAATGAAATACCGAACAGTATAATCGGGCGTATTTCAATGGACTTGATTGGGGTAGACGTTTCTAATTGTAAAGAAGACCCAGATTACTTATGGCTTTTAAATGGCAAACAATCGATCGATGATCTTGCAGAAGAGGCAAATTCAATTGGGTATGAAATCCTAACCGCTCTTGGACAGCGATATAATCGTATATACATTTAGAGATGTAAAAATGAAAATTTTGAGAAGTGTAGGCAAATCTTTTAATATATTTTTACAAAAGGTAGGCGGAGTAACAAAGTTTATAATTTCAATTTTTTCGAACCTAATTACTTTGCCAATCTATGGTAGAGAAATAGTAAAAGCCTTTTTCCAAATTGGATGGATGTCTTTGCCAGTACTAGGGTTAACTGCTTTATTTACAGGCGGCGCATTGGCATTACAAATCTACGCTGGTGGGTCGAGATTTAATGCAGAGCAAGTAGTTCCTGCGATAGTTGCTATTGGTATGACGAGGGAATTAGGCCCAGTTCTAGGAGGTTTAATCGTGGCCGCACGTGTAGCTAGTTCAATAGCCGCCGAAATTGGAACCATGAAAGTGACAGAGCAATTAGATGCTTTAATCACTCTTTCTACTAACCCAATAAAATATTTAGTAATCCCTCGCATTATTGCAGCTACACTGTCCCTACCAGTATTAATAGCCGTTGGTGACTCAATAGGAATCCTTGGAGGATACGTGGTAGGAGTAAATCGTTTAGATTTTAGCTCGAGTACTTATTTAGTAAGCACGGCAAGTATGCTTCAATTTTCAGATATTTACAGCGGCATAGTTAAAGGTGTTTTTTTTGGCTTTATTATCTCTGTATCTGGTTGCTATAGCGGCTTTAATTCATCAAACGGGGCAGAAGGAGTAGGAAAAGCCACAAAATCTGCTGTAGTAACCGCTTGCGTTTTTATTCTAGCTACAAATTATGTATTAACAGAGGCCTTTTTTAACTCATGATAGAAATTAAAAACGTTCACAAAGCATTTGCAGATCAGAAGGTGCTCCGCGGTGTTGACATACTAGTGAAAAAAGGAAGTTCAACCGCAATTATAGGTACTTCGGGAGGTGGAAAATCTGTACTTTTAAAAATTTTACTTGGCCTCATAAAACCCGATAGTGGGGAAGTATNTATAANAGGCGAACATGTATCGTCTGNAAAGTCCTACNCNNGCTCTTTCGAATATAGGCATGCTGTTTCAAGGATCAGCTCTCTTTGATAGCCTTCCCGTTTGGCAAAATATTTGTTTTAAATTTTTAAAAGGCAGAGAAAAATTATCAACGATGGAAGCCAAAAGCCTAGCAATCCAAAAGTTAGAACAAGTTGGCCTAAACGATGAAGTAGCAAATAAATTTCCCGCTGACTTATCTGGAGGAATGAAGAAAAGGGTCGCGCTAGCCAGAGCAATTGTAGGTAACCCAGAAATTATGTTTTTTGATGAGCCCACTACTGGACTTGATCCTATCATGACAAATACAATTAACNGTTTAATCAGGGAAATTGTTGACACAATGGCAGTAACTGCTCTTACCGTTACTCATGACATATCATCAGTAGAGCAGATCGCAGACAATGTAGCTCTTTTAGAATCAGGNTTAATCCGATGGGAAGGAGAGACAAAAAAACTGTGGGAAACAAAAGATCCTTATATCTATCAGTTTATTAATGGGAAAACTANNGGACCGATTANCNTCATTTAATTTTTAGTGATTTTAAACAATCAAATTGTTAATTTTTTTATCAACTTGAATTGTTGAAAAACAATTGGCAAAAGTGTGACATGGCCAAAACCTCAAAATCATACTCATGTACATCTTGTGGGGTAATAACAAGCAAATGGGCAGGACGCTGTGATGGGTGTGGTGATTGGAATACTTTACAGGAAANTAAAGGNCTTTCGAATGGACCCNCAAAANTATCGTTAGGCAANGAAAAAGGCGAAAAGATATCTCTNAGNGATCTTTCTACTAACGATGCNCANCTTTCNTACTCTNANTCTGGCATTACTGAATTTGACCGTGTTCTCGGAAACGGGTTAGTGAGTTCATCGGCAATTCTACTATCTGGTGATCCAGGTATTGGTAAATCTACGATATTACTACAAGCNGCAGCAAAATTTGGTCTAGCAGGACTTAAGGTTCTCTACATCTCTGGAGAGGAGGCATCTTCACAGGTAAAATTGCGTGCGAAACGTTTAGGGTTATCATCTGCGCCCATCAAGTTTGGCTCAGAAACAAATTTAAGAAATATACTTACAACATTTGAAGATGAAAATCCAAATCTTGCAATTATAGACTCAATCCAGACCATCTGGTCTGACGCTGTAGACAGCGCTCCAGGAAGCGTATCTCAAGTAAGGTCTACCGCATTTGAACTTACCAATTATGCNAAACGTTCTGGAACTGCAGTAATAATGGTTGGGCATGTAACTAAGGAAGGGCAAATAGCTGGACCTCGTGTAGTTGAGCATATGGTGGATACAGTGTTACATTTTGAGGGAGAGCGGGGCCACCAGTTTAGAATTTTACGGGCCGTAAAAAATAGATTTGGTCCGATTGACGAAATTGGTGTTTTTGAAATGGCNACTGANGGATTGGTTCAAGTAAAAAANCCCTCNGAGCTTTTTTTATCTGAAAGAGGTCATAATATACCAGGATCAGTAGTTTTTGCAGGTGTCGAAGGGACGAGACCAATCTTAGTCGAATTTCAGGCTCTGGTAACACCCTCGCCTCTCAGCCAGCCGCGCCGAAATGTAATAGGCTGGGACGGTACCCGATTATCGATGATCCTAGCTGTGCTAGAGGCAAGATGTGGTATTAGCCTTGCCAACCATGATGTTTATTTGAATATTGCAGGTGGTATAAAAATTAATGAACCCGCTGCAGATTTAGCAGTTGCCGGAGCAATTTATTCTGCAAAAGAGAATATAATTTTTCCACCAAACACTGTTTCTTTTGGAGAAATTAGTCTATCAGGAGCTGTTCGACAAGTAAGCCAAATTGAAAGTAGATTAAAAGAGGCAGAGAAGTTAGGGTTTATCGAAGCAATCACTGCAACACGAAACAAAAAAACATCCCCAAATGGNATAAATGTTAAAGAAACAAACACTCTTCGCGGTTTTATAAGTATGATGCAAAAATATAGAGGTTCAGCTAAGGTATCCGACGATGGAAGGCCTTAATATTGTAGATGGCGTAGTAATAGTAATAGTATTGATTTCTGCGATACTTGCTTTTGCACGTGGCGTGACCAGAGAAATAATGGCCATAATGGGATGGATTATTTCGTCCATAGTAGCATTTATTTTTGCACCGCTGACTACCCCACTNATAAAAGAAATTCCGCTNCTTGGTCCGATATTAGCTGACAGTTGCGAACTAGCTATAATAGCTGCATTTGCAAGCGTTTTTGCTCTGAGCTTGTTAATTTTTTCATTCTTCACGCCACTTTTGAGTACAGTCATTACTAAGACCCGTCTTACAAAAATTGATCAAGCTTTAGGCTTTGTTTTCGGAATACTTCGTGGCCTATTTTTAATTGCAATTACCTTTTTTGCTTACATGGCAATACTAGGCAATGGAACAATACCTCAAATAGATGTTAGCAAAAGCGCATTGATATTTGAGGATATGATAACATCAATTAAAGCACAAAATCCAGAAAGAGCATTAGGATGGATAATTGAAAAATACGAGATATTAGTAAAAACGTGTGAATAAAATGNAAGATCAATGAACTCATTGTGTTCAAATCTTAAAATTTTTGTAAATTTTATTAGGGNGAAAAAGACCAGACTGTAGTCTGGTAATATAACAAATGTTTCGTAATACAAATACACCTAAGCCGAAAAATTTATGGCAAGTATAAGTTATCAATTATTATAATTTATTTGAAAAGGCTTCCTCATGGCAAAAAAAATAGCCCTCATAACGGGTGCTTCTCGCGGACTGGGAGCTGCTCTATCAGAAAAATTAAGCGAAACCCATCACATTATAGCGGTGGCTCGTACAGTAGGTGGCCTTGAAGATTTAGACGATAGAATAAAAGCAAAAAATGGTTTTGCTACATTGGTTCCAATGGACATCACAAATAGAGAAGCTATGAAGCAGCTTTTTTCATCAATATTCGAAAGATGGGGTAGAATTGACCTTTGGGCTCATACAGCAATTTATGCACCCCCATTAAGTCCGTTAAGCACGATTGATTTGGAAGATTTAGACAAAACCTATTCGACTAATATTACAGCAACTGCATTATTAATAAATTTTATTAGCCCAATTATGAGAAAAGAAGGTCATGCTCTATTTTTTGAAGATCCATGTAATGGAAATAAATTCTATGGAATATATGGATCATCAAAAAGTGCACAAATATCATTGGCGATGTCATGGGCAAATGAGACAAAAAAAATAGGCCCTAATGTGAATATTTTTGGTATTGCACCAATGAGAACTGCNTTGAGAGCCCGGTTCTTTCCTGGTGAAAATAAGGAAAAGTTAATGTCACCCAAAACTGAGGCAAATCGTGTTTTAGCAACACTTTTCNATCCATAGTTCACCTGAATAATGATACTATTGTAGATGCTGTAAATCATTCGTACAAAGGAGCTAAAAGTAGTCTGAGATTATGCGAATACTTATTACTAATGACGATGGAATAAATGCACCTGGCTTAAAAGTTCTTCGTGAAATTGCTCAGAAATTAACAGATGAAGATAACATCTTTACCATCGCCCCTAGCAATGAAAGATCGGGGGTGGGACATTGTATAAGTTATAACGCCCCTGTGCTTATCGAAAAAACTGCAAAAAATAGTTATTCAGTTTCAGGATATCCCGCTGATTGCGTGATTTCTGGAATACATCATGTTATGAAAAACGATCCACCCTCGTTAATTCTATCTGGAGTAAATAAGGGTAATAATTCAGCAGAAAATGTATTATACTCTGGTACGATTGGAGCGGCTATGGAGGGCGCACTTCAAGGAATTACCTCTATCGCTCTATCACAATANCTAGGACCGGAGTCAGANAAAATGTCTAGTCCNTTCAATCCATCAATTAATCATNGTTTGAGCGTGATTAATAAGATCCTTGATAAANATATTAANACANAAGNTGACTATAANGTATTTTACAATGTTAANTTTCCTCCAACNGAAAATATAAAAGGGATTANAGTAGTCCCTCAGGGGTTGAGNCCNAATACNACTTTCAGTGTAAGCCCATTTAAAACACCTAACGGTAAAGAATTTTTGTTTGTCAAAGGTGGAAATCAACACACTCAGGTTACTCAGTGCTCGGATGTTGCCGCTAATTTATCCGGTTTTATTTCGTTAACACCAATGAGAGCGAACCTAACAGCGTTTGATAAAATAGCAGACTTTGAGTGATTTTGATGCAAAAGAACGATGAAAAAAAAATGCAATTTATATTGTCTGTTCGCTCAAAAGGAGTAGTGGATAATAATGTACTTAAGGCTATCGAGAGCTTAAATAGAGAACACTTTCTTAAAGGGGTGTTTGCCCAAAGAGCACACGAAGACACTCCACTTCCGATTGAATGTGGTCAAACCATAAGCAAACCATCAGTCGTAGGAATTATGACGCAAGCTTTAAAGGTTACCACTCGTGATAAAATTTTAGAAATTGGAACTGGGTCAGGCTATCAGACTGCTATCTTGAGCAAACTCGCCCGAAGAGTTTATTCTGTTGAAAGATTTAAACCGCTATATGACGAAGCTAGACTAATCTTTAAAAAATTAAATTTGAACAATATAACGCCTATTTGGGGTGACGGAAGCCAAGGAATTGTGGAACAACAACCGTTTGATCGTATAATAGTGACAGCGGCAGCTGAGGATCCACCACCAATATTACTTAATCAATTAAAGGTTGGAGGTATTATGATAATACCCGTGGGCCAGTCGGATGAAATTCAAAAACTCATTAAGGTAGAAAGAACAGAAACAAATTTTAAATATGAAGATTTATGCGATGTACGCTTTGTACCATTGCTCGAAGGGAGAGAAGACGGTATCTATGTATAAAAAGGCAGTAATATTTATTTTTTGGAAAACTTTCACATGATCAAACCCAAATTAACCAAATTTAAATATTTTTTTTTACTNACTANTTTGTGGNNGNTAANCGCATGCGAAAATTCANCTTTGAGTAATTTCGATTTTGATTTTCGNGGTAATTCNTTCGATACTTCCGACGCAGCGCNTCAGGCTACTCAATCTAGACCAAAAGCAAANGAACTAGGCATTATAAGTTATCCAACTTATCAAATAGCTGTTGCTAGACGNGATGATACTATCGAAAGTATGGCAGAACGACTTGGACAANATCCNGGCGAGTTAGCGCGGTATAATGGTTTGGCAGAAGGAGAAAGGCTCCGCAACGGGGAAGTATTAGCGCTCCCAAGGACTGGCTCGCGCGGCGGACAATATTTAGAAAGTAGTGACGAGATAGAGGAAACGACACTTTCAAAAGACATCAATGTTTTGGAACTCGCTGATAACGCTTTAAAGGTAGCTGGGGGGGCTGGGAATAACCAACTTGACCGAACTTCAAGTGATGCAAAAAATTTAATGGACCCAATAAAGCACAACGTTGTTAGAGGAGAGACAGTTTTTACTATATCACGCCTTTACAATATTTCAGTTCGTTCCCTGGCAGATTGGAATGGTCTAGATAGCGATTATACGCTCAGAGAAGGGCAGATTCTAATTATTCCTTTAGTTGATAAAAAGGCTACCCAAAATACACAAAAAGAAGTAGTTGAGTCAGAGGCTCCCGCTCCACCAAGTTCGAAAAAGCCACAACCCCGAAATGTGAACAAGCAAGAATTTTCGGAGTCAACCAACACCAAAATATCAGTACCTGAAAATGGTAGGATGGCATATCCTTTAGAGGGCTTAGTCATACGAGAGTANTCTAAAAATATAAATGACGGAATTGATTTTACTGCTCAGGCGGGNACGAAAGTGGTTGCCGCAGACACTGGACTAGTAGCCACAGTAACCGAGGACATAAATCAAATAGCAATTGTTGTCCTTAAACATCCAGAAAATATCTTAACTGTCTACGCAAATTTAACAAATATAAAGGTCTCCACAAATCAAAATGTTAATCGAGGTGACATATTAGGTGAAATCCCCGACGGCGATCCTCCCTATCTTCATTTCGAAATAAGGGAAGGTTTTGAGAGCGTGGATCCGTTAGAATATCTAAATAATTAAAAGTTACTTAATACTTTTATCTTAAGGGCAGCTTATGTTTACCGGCTAAATCAACAAAAAACTGCCAAGCTACCCTTCCAGACCNAGATCCTCTGGTGCGAGCCCATTCAGTAGCTTGAGCTTCAAGTTCTTTAGGATCGATTTGCAGATTATAATGCCTTGTGTAGCCTTCTATTATGTCAAAATATTCATCTTGAGAACAAGGGTGAAANCCTAACCATAAACCAAAACGATCTGACAAAGAAATTTTTTCTTCAACAGCTTCTGACGGNTTTATAGAAGATGATCTTTCATTTTCAATCATATCCCTAGGCATCAAGTGTCTGCGGTTTGACGTGGCATAAAAAATTACATTGTCAGGCCTACCATCTAAACCACCATCCAANATTGCTTTCAAAGATTTATAATTTTGATCATCATAACTAAAACTCAGGTCATCACAAAAAAGTAAAAACTTAAATGGAAGCCGCTTAAGAAGTTTTAAAAGTCTACCTACCGAGCCCAAATCATCCCGCTGCAATTCAACTATTTTAAGTTCAATTCCATCATTATTTATTTTCGAATGTACGGCCTTTACTAATGATGATTTTCCCATACCTCTGGCACCCCAGAGTAATGCATTATTTGCAGGGAACCCACTTGCAAATTGTTTTGTGTTTTTCAATAAAATATCCCTAACTTGGTCAATACCTTTCAGTAACGAAATATCTACTGTATTATTTAAAAGCACAGGCTCAAGGTAGTCTGACGCCATGTGCCACATGAACGCAGAGAAATTATTAAAATTGGGAAGATCTTTAGTTTTTGGTGCCAAGCGTTCTAATGCATCGGCTATTCTTGCAAGTTGATCATTCGTTTTTTTCGTCATCGAAATCTTTCATAATAGGATCATCAAAGCTTTCCTCATCATCGTAGTACCCGTCTTGCCTTAACTTCTCTTCTCGCTTTTTTTCAACACGCGCAACTAGAAGTATAGAGACTTCATACAGTCCATAAACAACAACAAAAAGTATCACCTGAGTGATGACATCAGGAGGAGTAACTAAAGCAGCCAAAACCAGTATGGCTACAACTGCGTATTTTCGAACATTGCCAAGTCCCTCCGCACTTACTAAACCCGCTTTTCCCATTAAAGTTAGCAAAACCGGCAACTGAAAGCACATCCCAAAAGCAACAATAAATTTTATGGTTAAACTTAAATATTCTTGCGCCGAACCCTGAAATGCTATGCCCGCCGCCGCATTATCAACGTTATCCTCATCTAACACGCTTCCAGTTTGCTGAAAGCCGAGAAAAAAATCAAAAGCTAAAGGAGTTACTACGTAATAGGCAAAGGCTGCACCCAGAAAAAACATAAACGGTGAAGCAACGATAAAAGGCAGAAAAGCGTTTTTTTCAGTCTTGTACAAACCCGGAGCCACAAAGCGCCACATCTGGAAGCCAATAATAGGAAATGACAAAACTAAACCACCTAATAAAGAAATCGAAATAGCCACAAAAAAACCTTCCTGCAGCTTAATTAATATTAGACCACAATCTGAATGACCTCGAACCGCCATTGCAGAACACAAAGGATGAGTCAAAAAATCAAAAATGGGGTTCCAAATTGTGAAACAAATTATCATACCGATGATGAATGCCAAAACGGAATAAATTAGCCTCTGACGAAGTTCTGCTAAATGCTCAATAAGTGGAGCTGAGCTGTCTTGGATGTCATCATCTACTGCCATTAGCTATTCTCAAGCTTATCGGATGATACGTTCTTTGTGCCTTTTGAAGACTTGCCCTTCTTTGGCACTTCATCTGCTAAATTCATGTCAGCACTTTTGTCTAGCTTTTCTTGAGCTTTTTTTTCTGCATGTTCTTTTATTTTTTTGGCCTGTTCTGCTCTTTTGCCGGCTAATTGGCCGGTCTCTGTTTCTGAGTCATAGGATGTGTAATCAGTAGCAGCATTCTTTACTGCATCAACGCTAGATTTCAAAGGATTGGCAGCGGAGCGAATTGTCGAAGATATATCACTAACCCCTACGTCATCAGCGGCATTGTTCATAGCCCTTGAAAATTCTCGAGCCATACCTTTAATTTTACCTACAAACTGCCCAGCTTTCCTGAAGAGCACTGGAAGTTCTTTCGGCCCGACTACGATAAGAGCGACTATCCCGATGAGAAGTAATTCAGTCCACCCCAAATCAAACATTCAAACTAGACCTTGTCTTTTTCAGTCTCCGGAGTGATATCCGTAGCAGCGTCAGAAGTTTCTTCTTCAATTTCTTTTTTGCTATCATTTACACCTTTTTTGAAGGCTGTAATACCCTTGCCAACCTCGCCCATTAATGAGCTAATTTTGCCGCGGCCAAACATAACTAATACAACTACTGCAATAAGTAAGATACCAGGAAGTCCAATATTATTTAGCATTTCGACGATCCTTCTGCTTAGAGGGCCTTTGCCCTTCAATTTCATATTAATCTATTTAGTTGTTAATGCTCAGTTATCAAAGAGGCAACACATTAAAATAGTTTTTTTGTTTTGCACTTCACTACGCTGCAAAAACAAAACATCGATCACGCGGGATCGTGAGCCATAAAGGCTGACCTAATTTGGGTAAAAATACACTAGGAATCGTTACTTTAAATATACTGTTATCAAAATCCATTTTGAATTCTATGAGGCTTTCATTTCCAAGAAATCTAGCACGCTCAACGCATCCACGAGCTGGAATACCCATGGAAACAGTAGGCAAAGGGCCTTTTCCATCTCTGTCGAAATCTATTCTTACATGCTGCGGCCTGATAACTATCTCTACGCTGGCACCATCATTCAATCCAGGTGCAAAAAACTGGCCAAATTGTGAATTTGCGAGTGCGCCATTTACTGTAGACTTAATAATATTTGCATCAGAAAAAAATGCTACGGCCTCCCGGTCTACTGGTGCATTATACAGATTATATGGCGCACCTTTTTGAACAATCCCTCCATCCCTCATTAATGCTATCTCATCTGCCATTTTCATAGCCTCTTCCGGCTCATGGGTTACTAACAGTACAGCGGTAGCTTCTGATTTCAAAATATCTATAGTTTCGTCTCGTATATCATCTCTGAGGCGCTTATCTAAGCCAGAAAATGGCTCGTCCATTAACATTATTCGTGGCCTTGGGGCAAGCGCACGAACAAGTGCAACGCGCTGTTGTTCCCCACCCGATAGTTCATGCGGAAAGTTATCACACTTCGAAGTAAGCCCAACTCTTGATAAAAGTTCATTGGCTTTCTCTTTAATATCGTCACTTGTTTTAGTGATACCAAATGCAACATTTTGCCAGACTGTCATATGAGGGAAAAGTGCAAAATCCTGAAAGATCAGTCCAATGTAACGCTTCTCTGGTGGTTCACTGAAACCGCGACCAGAAATCATTTCGCCATCAACCCAAACTTCTCCCGAAGATTGAGGTTCGACCCCAGCAATCATTCTGAGTGTCGTAGATTTACCACAACCAGATGGACCCAACAAACACGTTATTTGCCCAGGCAGTACACTTAATGAAACAGCATCTACGACTTTAGTATTATCGTATACCTTGGTGAGCGACTTAATTTCTAAACGTGGAACTAAGGTTCTTGCCAAAAAAACAACCTCTGTCAAACTTAACCATAAAAACAAAATGGATCTAACAGGGATGGAACTAACGTGCAACCTCGTCCAATCTTGAAAGTTTTTTCCAAATTAAGTGTTAGCTCAAATAATTATTACTGAAATTAAAATTAAATAATTAAATAGTCCATCATAAGAAATTATTTTCTATTTTTT
>NYSJ01000019.1 GCA_002682975.1 Paracoccaceae bacterium | reverse complement strand
TCGTTTATAATTTGTCGGGCTATGGCGCAGCCTGGTAGCGCGTCCGTCTGGGGGACGGAAGGTCGCAGGTTCAAGTCCTGCTAGCCCGACCAAAATTAATTAGCAGCGTAATACAAAATTTCAGTGATATTTTTCACAGCAGCCCGACAAAAACTTATATGTTGATTGCCAGTATTAACAATGTTAGCAAAATCATTAAGGGCGGGTTAGTCTAGGTTGAGTAAAATAACGTTATGCGCAAAATAAAAAAATTCAGTCAGTGGTGAGAGTACTTTAAATGATTGGAGTACTCCCAAATCAGGAGATAGAGAAACTCGTTAAAATTGGAGTAATCAGTTCAGATGTCCCTATAGAGTCTGAACAAATACAGCCTGCAAGCCTTGACATGCGATTAGGTAGCAAGGCCTTTCGTATCAGAGCGTCTTTTTTGCCAGGAAATCGCGAAAAGGTTGAAGAGCGTTTAAAATCGCTTCAAATGCACGAAATTGATCTACGAGGAGGAGCAGTTTTAGAGAAAGGGTGCGTTTATTTAGTACCACTGCTCGAAGTACTTAAATTACCAACAGATATTCAGGCGGCAGCAAACGCAAAAAGTTCAACTGGACGCCTTGATTTGTTGACCAGAACAATCACAGATTCTGGAGAGGAATTTGATCGAATATCAAGTGGATACCGTGGAAAACTATATGCTGAGATATGCCCCCGCTCTTTTTCCGTTTTAGTACGCACAGGAATGAAACTTAATCAGATCAGATTTAGAAATAAAAACACTACATTAAATGATGAGAGTTTAAAGGCACTCCACGCAAAAGAAAAACTTGTGCCCGGAAATGCGATAATTGACGATGGACTAGGGTTTTCTGTAGATTTACAGCCATCACATGGAAATCTAGTGGGTTATAGAGCTAAACCTCACACTGGAATAATAGATTTAGACCTAATTGATCATTATGATCCCACTGAATTTTGGGATGAGATAAGGACTTCTTGCGGGGAGATCATATTAGACCCAGGAGCGTTTTATATACTGGTTAGTCGTGAGACTGTACACATACCACCTGGATACGCTGCTGAAATGGCTCCATATGTTGCTATGGTGGGAGAATTTCGAGTTCACTATGCAGGATTTTTTGATCCAGGTTTTGGTCACCATTCGGCAGGTGGATCAGGCGCACGTGGAGTATTGGAAGTAAGATGCCATGAAGCTCCATTTGTACTTGAGCACGGCCAGGTCGTAGGACGATTATTATACGAAAGCATGTCGCATCAACCGACAAAGCTATATGGTCAAGGTTTAAAATCAAACTATCAAGGACAAGGGCTTAAATTGTCAAAACACTTTATGAAAATTGGCTAAATTTTAAAGTCCGTCATAAAGACCTACTCCACAAAGAGCTCTGGCTGATCNATATCATTAAGTAAATCAGCTTCTTCTTCAATNTTATCATCATTACTGTCTTTGCCGCTTTGAATAGTGCTTTCTAATAAGCCAGCAGATTTTAGTTCTTTAAGTCCAGGAAGGTCTTTAGCACTTTCTAATCCAAAGTGATCCAAGAAATGTTGCGTAACAACGAAAGTGACTGGTCGTCCTGGTGTCATTTTTCGTCTTCCAAATTTTATCCAATCCATTTCTAGCAATAAATCTACAGTACCCTTTGACACCCCCACACCTCTAATTTCTTCAATTTCTAATCGCGTCACCGGCTGATGATAAGCAATTATAGCTAAAGTTTCTACTGCAGCACGACTTAACTTACGCGTTTCTACCGTCTCTTTTCTCATTAAAAAGCTAAGATCGGGACTAGTGCGCATAGCCCAACCAGCTCCAACTTTGACAAGATTAACCCCACGATGACTATATTCTATCTTTAATTCGTCTAAAACGGAACCAGGGTTTGAGCCTTGCGGCATTCGACTTTCTAGCTCAGTAACGCTAACCGGTTCGGAAGACGCAAACAGGATTGCTTCCACCATTCGTCGCTGTTCCACTATCGATGGCGCATCAAAAAGATGTGCCTGACTAGTTTTACTCTCTTTTTGCTCTGGTGAGATTTTTTTTGAAGGATCAATCATTCAACAGCCCTTTTTCGAAGTTCAATTTTAGCAAAGGTTTCTGCTTGNCTTAGTTCGACATTTCCAGCCTTTACTAACTCAAGGGTTGCAGCAAATGTTGCTGCAGTAGCTGCCCTCACCCGCTTTGGTTCATTTTGCCATTCCTCCGGCAAAAAACTCATCAAATCGCTCCATTCGCCAGAAAAATCTAACATTTTTCGCATTCTATCTAAAGCGGATTCCATCGTGAATACATTTTCTCTATCAGCACTGAAAGGTCTGAATTCATCCCGTGTGCGAATTCTTGCATATCCTTGCATCAAATCAAGAAGACTTAGAGTATAGTTAATTTTGCGCTTCTTCTCCAAGTTTTCAGGCAGACCTCTTGAAAAAAATTCTTTACCCAATTGATTCCGAGCCATTAACTTGGCGCCAGCATTTCTCATAGCTTGTAAACGCTCTAATCTAAACGCTAGAATTGCACTTAATTCTTCCCCTGAGGGACCATCATCGCCCGGATCAGCAGGAAGTAACAATCGCGATTTAAGAAATGCAAGCCATGCTGCCATTACTAGATAATCAGCGGCTAATTCAATCCGAAATTCTTTTGCTTTTGCTACGAATGCTAGGTACTGACTTGCTAGTTGGGAAATAGAGATTTTTAGTAAATCTACTTTTTGCGTTCGTGACAAAGCCAGTAACAAATCTAAAGGACCCTCGAAACCATCCACATTTATAACTAAATTATCCGCAGAAGTTTCGGTNATATAATCGTTTTCTGGAAAAAATTCTAAGTTAGGTTTATCACTCATACTTTACTCTTGTAGGCATAATTCGAGGCTGATCTCACAAAGCAAAGATGTCAAGTAATTGCAGAAAGAATTTCTTTATTCAAGAAAGTTGCTAAAGAAATTAAACTAAATTACTTGGCTATCACTGGAACACAATTTTCCTCAGAAATTACAGCAGAGCAAAACCGGTTTGCATCATCAAGATTTGCAAAACCTCCAAGTCTCAAACGATAAATCTCGTTACCATTTCTCTGAATACGTTCCACATATTTAGGCCTGCCATCCAAAATAACGGCAAAGTTTTTACTAAGCCTACCCCACTCTGAAAAAGCAACTTCTTCTGTTTCAAAGGTTCCAAATTGAACTACTGCGAGACCCCTTTCAACAATTCCTAGGACTGGAAGAATAACATTTGGATTTTTGAACAAAGAACTCTTAGCGAGCAATGAACCTGGTCTAGGCCTGGGCTTCATAATCCGTGAATTAATGNTCNCAGAAATAGCACTATTTGCTGCACTTTGGCTGCTTGGCTTTAACGCTAGAGCAAGGGCGGCTGCTACTAATTCAGACTGATTATCGACAATGGTATAGTTTGCAGTCAATGAAGATGGCTTTAAAGTACCAAAAGATACTTCGTTNAAAAGCTCAGTCTCAGTTATTTCATNATGGCCTTGTTGNATTTTGATAGTATGGTTATCGATAAGCTTTTTTTGCTTTAGAGCTTGATAAATTGTGATATCGTCATCTACTAATTTTGCTGTACTTGGTGCTAATTCAACCGCTTGCGGATTGGGAGGTAATTCTTGTGAAGCGATTTTAGTAACAGCTAATTCAATGTTTTCCGCTTCAATCCCTCCNGGAAAATCAGGAGCAACTCTCAGTGGGCCCGGCTGAGCCGCGACAATTGGAATTCCATTTATATCACGCGAAATTATATTATACGCCCAATAACCTGCCCATAGCATTAAGTTTACGCTAATTATTGCACCAAGTATTGATATAACAGATAGTTTATTTTTTTGAGTATCAGTATCGGATACATTTACTCTGCCGGCTTGATAAACCTGCTCAGTCATTAAAACCTCTCTTTACCAGGGTGACCTGGAACCTTGCCTCATAAACCGCAGAATTATCATTTTTTTACATTTTTTCTGCTGGTTGTACTCCCAGAATAGCAAGACCTGAAGAAATAACAATAGAAACTGCACGCGCAAGTGCGATTTTGCTTTTAGTTATTGGCATATCGTCACTTTGTAGAAATCTAAGATGTGGGTTCTCAACACCTTTGCCCCAATGAGAATGTAATTCTGACGATAAATCGAATAGGTAGAAAGCAAGTCTATGTGGTTCGTACAATCGCGCCGATAGCTCAACAATTCTGGGCCATTCTGCAAGCTTTTTGATAAGGCTCAATTCTGAGGCATGGGTTAGACTAGATAAATTTGCTTCAGAAAGAGCATAATCTGAAGTATCCACATTTAATGCCTCTGCCTTGCGAATTACTGACTTAATTCGCGCGTGTGCATATTGCACGTAAAATACTGGATTTTCACGACTTTGCTCTAATACTTTTTGAAAATCAAAATCTAGTGCTGCATCATTTTTTCTAGTGAGCATGACAAATCGTGTCACATCCGGGCCTACCTGTTCGACCAAGTCTCGTAGCATCACAAAATTGCCTGCACGCTTCGACATTTTAAACGGTTCACCATTTTGATATAGCTTCACTAACTGACACAATTTTATATCTAGTGGGACTTCTCCGCTAGAGAGCGCGGAAACAGCAGCTTTCATTCTTTTTACATAACCGCCATGATCTGCGCCAAATACATCTATTAGGATATCAAACCCTCTGCTTATTTTATCGAAATGATACGCTATATCTGGGGCAAAGTAAGTCCAACTTCCGTCAGACTTTAAGACCGGCCGGTCAACGTCATCGCCATGCTCAGTAGATTTAAATAATGTTTGCTCTCGAGGCTCCCAATCATCTGCCTTCTTCCCTTTGGGAGGCTCCAAAACACCTTTATAAATTAGCCCATTATCTCTCAAACGGGCCAAAGCAGCCTCTATCTTTCCACTGCCGTAAAGAGATTTCTCAGAAAAGAAGGTATCCATTTCTATCCCAAGAAGATCTAAATCTGCCCTTATTAAATTCATCATAGCCTCAACTGCAAAGTTTCTTAATTCAGGAAGCCAATTATCTTCAGATTTATTTAAGTAAAGATCTCCAACTTTTTCTTTCAACGCTTTCGCNATTGGTATTAAATAATCGCCGGGATAGGTACCCTCTTCAAATACAACCTCTTTACCGAACGCTTCCTGATATCTTAAGAAAATAGACCTAGCCAAGACATCTACTTGAGAACCACCATCATTGATATAATACTCACGGGTAACGTCATAACCTGAATATGCTAGAAGGTTTGCCAAGGCATCCCCAAAAACAGCTCCTCTAGTATGACCTACATGCAAAGGGCCTGTAGGATTAGCAGAAACAAATTCTACGTTCACCTTTTGAGAAGATCCCATACCAGATTTGCCAAAATTTACTCCACTCATCAGAATGGCAGAAAGTAGACCGTGCCAGGAGGAGTTACTTAAAGTAATGTTTATGAATCCCGGACCTGCAATATCTACCGATGAAATAATTTCTTTTGGAGACAAAGCCTCGCTTATAATTTGCGCCAATTCTCTGGGTTTAACTTCAACTGACTTTGAAAGAACCATTGCGGCATTAGTGGACATATCACCATGACGACTATCTTTAGGAGGCTCTACCGTAATATTCGAAAAATCTGTATCAGTAGGCAANACACTCTGGGCAGATAACTCTTTCAAAACCTCAATTACAATTTCACGAACATGCGTAAATAAATTCATATTTGCTCAATTCCTTAAGTATTTTCGGTTTATCACTCTATTAAAAAAGTTCAATGGTCTAAATTTATAAGTTAACCTTCTAAAAATCTTGGTGAACAGCCAGAACTATTGAGTTGCTTTCCAAACAACTTTTCATGCTGAGAAATTGCAAACCGATCCGTCATTCCAGCAATATAGTCACAAACTAAGTCTGCAAAGTTAGCATCAGAGAAATCACAAGCGAGACCGTTCTGCCATTTTTGAGGTAATAAACTCGTATCATTGCTGTAAGCAGTAAAAAGATCTTTAACAATTATTGTAACTTTATCTCGCATTTGCATCACACTTGGAGCCCTATACATTCGCTCAAAAAGAAAACTCCTTATTACGTCCAAATTTTTACTTAATTCGTTAGAAAAGCTTATAACTTTAAAGCCAGCTTTCCTTAAATCATCTGAGGAATTTGGTGCCAGTTTGGCAAAAGTCTGTTTTGCTTCTTTTAGCACGTCATCAACCAACATACTTAAAAAATGTCGTAGTGACTCGTGCTGCCTTCGGTACTGATCAATTTTGGGATATTTTTCATCGACTTCCCGAAAACATTCCCGCAATAGCGGCAACGAAGCTAACTCCTCGATACTAAACAGCCTTGCTCGCAAACCATCATGCAAATCGTGGCTATTATAAGCAATATCGTCTGAGATGGCAGCAACTTGAGCCTCAGCACTGGCAAAATCATATAAATTCAATTTATGCAACGTATCATAATTTCTAATGTACTCAGGAACTCCCTTCAACAAAGGGCCATTGTGCTTTATTATACCTTCCAAGGTCTCCCAAGTTAGATTCAGGCCGTCAAATGCTGCATAGTGGCGCTCAATAAGTGTTACAAGTTTCAATGCATGTGCGTTATGATCAAAACCTGAATACTCTGCCATTAAGCTATTTAATGTTTCCTCTCCCGTATGACCGAAAGGCGGATGCCCCAAATCATGTGCTAACGAAATTGCTTCCGTTAACTCTGAATTGAGCCCCAAAACAGAAGAAATTGTCCGAGCGACCTGTGCAACTTCAATTGTATGAGTTAATCTCGTTCTGTAATAATCTCCTTCATGTTCAACAAAAACTTGCGTTTTGTGCTTTAATCGTCGAAAGGCGCTACAATGAATAACTCTATCCCTGTCACGTTGAAAATTATCACGAAAGCTACTTTTTTTTTCATTATGCAATCTACCACGGCTCTGGGCAGGATCTGACGCAAAATTTGCCTGCATTTTTCTCAGCCTTCCTTGTAAATTGAGTGGTTTAGGCATATACTAGTGTGATCCATTTAACCATCTAGAATTGAAAGTTTATTGATGCATCTACCTCCTAAAGTAACAAACAGGGCATTTAAAAGGCTAAGCGAAATAAATGCAGGAAACGATGGAAAAGCTCTAAGAATTGCGGTAGAGGGTGGCGGCTGCTCAGGGTTTCAATATGAAATAAGTTTGGGCAACCCTACTGAGGAAGACCTAGTAATAGAGGGCGATGGCGAGAAAGTAATCATTGACGCAGCTTCTTTGCCATTCCTAGAAAATGCAATTATTGATTATGCAGATGAATTAATTGGAGCTCGGTTTGTAATTGAGAATCCGAATGCTACCAGCTCCTGTGGTTGCGGAACTAGTTTTTCGATATAGAGAATAAACACGTGGTGAAAATTGCCAGCTTTAATATCAATGGAATAAAAGCTAGAACAAATGCTTTGATGACTTGGCTTGGCGAGGAAAAGCCCGACGTAGCCCTTCTTCAGGAAATAAAGTCTGTTGGTGAAAATTTCCCATCCGACCTTTTCGAGAATCTAGGATATAATGTGGAAGTAAGTGGACAAAAGTCATTTAATGGAGTGGCTATACTCTCAAAATTTCCACTTGAAGACATTGTCTGCCAGTTACCAGGCGATACAAACGATGATCAAGCTAGATGGATGGAAGCCACCATTGTTTGCGATCAGTCTATTCGAATTTGTAATTTGTACCTTCCAAATGGGAATCCTACACCCGGGCCTAAATACGAATATAAATTATCCTGGATGGACAGACTTTACGATAGAGCAAAAGATTTAATAAACAGTGAAATTCCAGCCTTGATGGCTGGTGATTATAACATAATTCCACAGGATGAAGACGCCGCAAACATAAACACCTGGCAAAAAGACGCACTATTTTTACCAGAAAGCCGAACCGCATTTAGAAAAATAATTAATTTAGGTTTTACGGAGGCTTTTAGGGCAAAGAATGCTGGTCCAGGACACTACAGCTTCTGGGACTATCAAGCTGGTGCTTGGGATCGTGATGACGGTGTAAGGATTGATCATTTTTTACTCACTCCCCAATGTGCAGATTTATTAAAGGACTGCCAAATCGACAAACATATTAGAGCTAGAGAAAAACCATCGGATCATGTTCCAATCTGGATCGAATTAGACATTTAATTTTTAACTTTGATAGTTGCTACACTTACTCATTAAGAAAAATATTTGTTTGTGACGTCGTGATCATAAATCCAACTAAAACGTCTCAAAAGTAGACGTGGTAAAAATTTAGAAAACAGCTGCAAAATTCCACGGAATACCAATCTGTGTACTGTATTCGATAAATGAAAAGTACTAGCATTCTTTGCCGATGCATTTATAACACGCTGCACTCGCGGCAATCTCTCAGTTTGAAATTCTTTAAAAGCAGAAGGTACAGTTGAAAATTCCGAGAGTTTAGATGCTAAAACAAAACTATCTTCAATCGCCATTGCAGCACCCTGCGCTAAAAAGGGTAAAGTAGGATGAGCGGCGTCTCCAATTAAAACAACTCGATCCTTGTACCAATTTTTTCTCAATGGGTACCTGAATAGACCCCACTTATATACATCTTCTATAGAAGATATAATTTCGGCAGTTTTACCAGAAAAATCTTTGAAATTTTCTTTTACCACTGATGGATCTTCACGATGCCTCCAACCGTCTGGCTGCCAGTCATTTTGCTCTTTAATGAGGACTAAGTTAAGTTGGCTACCATTTCTAATTGGATAACTTACAATATGTCGTTTGGGAGCCAGTGTCACGTGCGCAAAATCACATTGATTAATTGAATTTGGCACAATTGACCTCCAAGCTATTTGCTTGGTAAAAATAGCTTTAACCTCTCCAAACACAATCTTTCTTGCGTTTGAGTGCAAACCATCTGCTCCTATTATGAGATCGGCAAATAGCGTCTCTCCATCGGAAAATATAGCTTTACCGTCGGTTATTTTCTTAAACTTCTTGTTGAAATGGACTGGAATCTCCTGTTTTTTACAGGCTTCATACAAAATATTAACTAAGTCTGCTCGGTGGCAGAAGGAAAATAAGTCATTACCTTTAAAATTCATGTAATCAAGTAGAGCCATTTGAGAGTCTGATTTATAGTCAAAAACCTTGACGCCTTTACAACGTCTTGAAACGGCTGCAATTTTGTCAGCTAGCCCAACACAAGACAGTACTCTATGAGCGTTTGGGCTTAATTGAATCCCAGCACCGGCTGTTGTAATCTGGGGTGAACGCTCGTACAGGCTCACCTTTATACCAAAGTACCTCAAACAGAGTGCTGTAGTCAGACCACCTATGCCAGCCCCAATGATTATAATATGTTTTGGTTTTTCCAGCATTTGGGCACCAGAAAACGTACTACAAAATCTTACTAGTCGTCTCTGTGAACTTTTTCGCGACGTTCGTGGCTTTCTTGAGCCTCCAGCGTCATTGTTGCAATTGGTCTCGCATCTAGTCGTTTCAATGAGATTGGCTCACCAGTCATTTCACAATAACCGTATTCCCCTTCATTAATTCTACGAAGTGCCGCATCAATTTTGGATACTAACTTCCTTTGCCTATCGCGAGTTCGTAGCTCTAGGGCGCGATCAGTTTCCTCGCTCGCGCGATCAGCAATATCTGGGATATTACGGGTATTATCCTGGAGACCTTCTATGGTTTCCTTGGAATCCGACATGAGGTCATTTTTCCAATTTACAAGTTTCCGCCGAAAAAACTCTAATTGACGGTCATTCATAAACGACTCACCCTCAACTGGACGATAATCTTCAAAAAAAACTTTATCCTGTTTCATGCTTTGTCCCCCAAGCAGTTCATTAAACCAAAATTTAACCAATAATCATAAAGTTTATTAAACCTATCCTTGGGCAATTAAAGCAATTGGATTAAAATGTCACTACTCAAAGATGCACATTGAACGATTTTTATTTATATGCGAGAGGTCTATTTATTCTATTGAGTAGTGAATTTAATCAGAAAGCGATCCAAATGAAGTTTGATGGTACTCAAAATTATGTGGCCACTAAAGATTTGAAAATAGCTGTTAACGCAGCAGTTACACTGGAACGACCTCTTCTTGTAAAAGGTGAGCCTGGCACGGGAAAAACTGAGCTTGCAAAGCAAGTCGCAAGCTCTCTTGGACTGCATTTATATGAGTGGAACATCAAATCGACCACAAAAGCGCAACAAGGATTGTATGAATACGACGCTATTTCTCGATTAAGAGATAGCCAACTCGGCGATAAGAAGGTCGAAGACATTACGAATTACATAAAAAAAGGTAAATTATGGCAAGCTTTTGAGTCTAAGGAGAAGGTTGTTTTGCTTATCGACGAAGTTGACAAAGCAGATATTGAGTTCCCCAATGATCTATTGCAAGAACTGGATAAAATGGCTTTTCACGTATACGAAACGGGTGAAAATGTGACGGCAGAAAAACGCCCAGTGGTCATCATAACTTCAAATAATGAAAAAGAACTTCCAGACGCATTTCTAAGACGCTGTTTTTTTCATTATATTAAGTTTCCAGATCAAGAAACGTTAGAAAAAATAGTTCGTGT
>NYSJ01000018.1 GCA_002682975.1 Paracoccaceae bacterium | reverse complement strand
TTTCACACGGAGAAGCATTCGCTTTATTAATGAAGTCAGATCCAAAACTCACTAGGGGCATAAATGTCTGGTGGATAAAGTTTTTTCTTACAGCGGTTTATGCAACAATGTACATTAGAGATCATCAGAGGCCTGCTTTTCATGCTGCATTGGGTGTGGATCCCGATTGGTATGCTCATGAAGTATTTACTAAAACTTCCAAGCTTACCAAACAAATTTTTCCAATTACTTTAGACATTGAGCATCCGCGTTGGAAGAAAGGCTTGGCTAGTATTCAAAAGGCAAATGCAGACCTTGTAGATGCAAAAGCTGAGGGTAAGAAGTTGGCAAAAATAACTTCCAGTATACGAGCTGGATTAGCATTCGTAATGTTATTTACTGTTCCGAGTAAAAAACACTCTGTTCCTTTGGTTACAAGCATGAAACCAGCTTACTGATGTCAAATCCCATTGTNATAGCATGCCTTGCGGCAGTNTTTAGTTGGTGGTTNTTCACCGGCGTCATCNTGCTTCTTGTCCGCTATTCAGACAGNGCCAGTTATCGGNTGAGAGGTTTTTATGCNATCGCNTCANTNCCNTTATTTTTAATTGGCNTTTTATTAGTGAATTTCTCCGCACAATTCGTATCAGTATTAGCAGTTTACCTGTCTTTTATTGGTGCACTGTTTGTTTGGGGCTGGCTTGAGTATGTTTTTTTAATCGGAATAATAACTGGGCCAAACGTATCAAATTGTCCAGAAAATGTATCTAATTCAGAGAGATTTATTCGTGCGTGGGGCACGCTTGCTTACCATGAAATAGCNCTCCTTTTTGCTCTTGGCGTTATATTTTATTTGGGTTGGTCCGCAGAAAATATGTTCGGTATTTGGACTTTCGTAATCTTATACGTCGCTCGGATTTGTGCGAAACTGAATTTGTTTTTTGGCGTTCCCCGAGTGAATGTAGAATTTGTACCGAAGACCCTATCCCACCTAACAAGTCATTTCAGAATATCTGCTTTGAATTGGTTTTTCCCATTATCAATTACAATACTGAGCATTGCATTGGGTTGCTGGATTGAACGTATTTTATCGGTAAATTTAATTAATGATGTCACAGGTTTTACACTGTTAGCAACTTTAACAGCTATGGCACTATTAGAGCATTGGGTTATGGTTTTACCCATTCCAGATGCCAAACTCTGGCGATGGATGCTCCCTCAAGAGAAACAAAAAGAAGAACACTTTCGTCGAAAGGATTACCATGGACTATGACGCAATTTTTGCCGCTCAACTTAATCAGTTGAAACAGGAAGGAAATTACAGAATTTTTGCAGAGCTTGAGCGTCAGTCTGGAGCCTTTCCAAAGGCAAAGAGTTACGACAATAATGCTCCAAATGAGGTGACGGTTTGGTGTTCTAATGATTATCTCGGAATGGGGCAAAACCCTATAATACAAAACGCAATGAAAGATGCTATCGACTCATGTGGATGTGGTGCGGGTGGTACCAGAAATATTTCTGGTAATAATCACCTTCATTTACTTCTGGAGAAGGAGCTTGCAGACCTTCATAATAAAGAGGCTGCGCTTTTATTTACCTCAGGTTATGTATCAAACTGGGCGGCATTGAGCACATTAGGGTCGCGCTTACCAAAGGCTGTTATCTTATCCGATGCTTCGAACCATGCTAGTATGATCGAGGGTATCAGACACTCAAAAGCTGAAAAAGTAATTTGGAGACATAATGATCCAGAAGATCTTGATCGAAAGCTTTCTGCTATCGATCGGGACCGACCCAAGATTGTTGCGTTCGAGTCTGTATATTCTATGGATGGAGATATTTGCCCGATGCAAGAAATTGTAGAAGTGGCAGAAAAGCATGGCGCGATGACATATCTAGATGAAGTGCATGCAGTCGGCTTATATGGAGCAAGGGGTGGGGGAATTTCTGAACAATTAGGTCTATCCGAGAGAATTACCCTCATAGAGGGCACCTTGGGCAAAGCATTTGGTGTGCTAGGTGGTTATATTACGGGATCTGATCACCTATGTGATTTCATTCGTTCATTTGCTAGTGGGTTCATCTTTACTACTGCGCTGCCTCCAGCCGTTGCTGCAGGAGCACTGGCTTCGGTAGCTCATTTGAAAGTTTCACAAGAGGAAAGATCGCGTCAGCGCGAACAGGTAAGGAAATTACGATCAGGATTAGATAAAGCAGGCATTCCGCACATGGAAAATTCGTCACACATCATTCCTGTCATGATTAAAGATCCAATAAAATGCCGTCAAATATCCGACATACTGATGCATGAATACGGTATTTATGTGCAGCCTATAAACTACCCAACTGTCCCCAAAGGAACCGAAAGATTAAGGTTTACACCTTCACCACTTCATTCTGATATGGATATAGAGAATTTGGTAGTTGCTCTAAGCACTCTTTGGAAACAATGTGCCATATCCAGAGCCGTGGCATAATAGACCGTTTCCGCTTGACTTTATTCGTTGGGTGCTAAGTTTCCGCTATAAAATGTTGGGAAACCATATGGGCAAACTTATAAAAATTTTTATCACCTTAACTATGGTAGCTTCAAATGCTGTGGCTGCGGGAGATGCTGTAAAAGGGCAGAAAGCTTTTAAAAAGTGTAAATCCTGTCATATGATTATGGATGAGAGCGGAAAAACCATCATTAAGGGAAGCAGGGCTGGGCCAAATCTTTACGGTATTTTGGGAAGAAAAGCAGGTAGTATAGACGATTTCAAATATGGGAAGAGCCTGGCTAAATTGGGAGCAACAGGATTTGTATGGACAGAAGCAGAATTTGTAACTTATGTGGCAGATCCAAAAAAGTTTTTGGTTAACAAACTGGATGATAAAAAAGCTAGATCCAAAATGTCCTTTAAATTAAAAAAAGATTCTGATGCTCGCAACATATGGGCCTATTTGGTTTCTGTTTCAGAGTGAATTAAAATATTGAATAAAAACAAGCGTTTAATTAAAATTTTTTTTAAGTATTGATGAAACTGTGCAGGGGTCTTCTTCGTGCATGAGATGTCCCAGCCCTTTGCACTCTGTAAGCGTTGAGTTAGAGATTACTCGTGCCCAACTATGAGAGATGTGTGATGGCACTGTTTTGTCTTTCTCTCCTACAAAAAAATGAATGGGCGAAGTATCTCGGGGAAGTTGATCTAGAAAGTCTCCAAGTTCCCAATCTGCCATCATTTGTAGAGTGCCGTCCACGTGATCAGGCCTAGTAAAAAGGTGCTGGTAGCAACGTAGTTGCCCACTAGGGATCGTGGAGCCTGTACCAGAAAGTAATTTTTGGACTAAATCTTGTTTGTTAGCGAGTATATTAAATAATCTTGCAGGTATTGTCGTAGCTGCAGCAATTTTTGCAAAATATGGAAACGCTACTCCAGCCAGTCCGGAAAATTGCCCAAATGCGGCATTAATGGCTACGGTGTATGGAATATTTTCCAGTTTTTTAGCCAGTTCATAAGCTATGACCGCCCCTGCGGAATGTCCTAATATTATCTCAGGAATAAAATTTATTTCTTGAAGTAAATTATAAATCTGATCAACAATATTTCTTAGATGTTTTCTTTGTCTTGTCAGCGCCTTAGTGAACCCATGTCCTGGCAAATCCAAAGATAATATTTCAAAATCTAGTTTGAGATCTTCTGTCAACGGAAACCAGCTATGTGATGATGCTCCAGTGCCGTGAATAAGTAACAACCTTTTACCCTCAGAGCCTAGCTTTTGAATGTGCCAATTGTAATTTACTGAATTAATAAAGGTAGAATTAGATCTATTTGGCCACCATTCTGGTATGACTTCTATCACGCGTTATCCAATGAATTGGTGAGCGATTGAGATAGATCTTTTGCGTTTGCTCTGGGCAGATTTACATATTGAGCGTCCATTATTTGAGCCAAATCAAAAAGTTTCGGATTTGATTTTCGGCCTACATCAATAAATATTGATGATATTTTAGTCTCGCGAGCAATCTTGGCCACTTTTTCAGCATCATCCATCGCAGCATCGCGCCCTGGGTTGCCGTTCAAGTCTATGTTTGCCTTCCCGTCAGTTAATATAGCAATTATTGGAGTTTTGCTACTTTGACGCGAGCGNTCTGCCAATTTTAAAGCCTTGTCTAAACCCGATGCGAGAGGTGTACCACCTCCTGCTGCAAAAGAAGACAAATTCTTTTTTGCCTGAACTAGNGAACGTGTTGGTTCTAGCAGTACTTGNGCAAATTGATCCCTAAATCCTATTAANGCAACAAAATCTCTCTTTGAGTATGCATTCGCAAGCATAAGTTCCACGGCGCCNTTGGCCTCTGCNAATCTAGCCACAGCTGCTGAACCAGATGCATCCACTACGAATACAATTACTCGCTCAGACCTATTCTCAAATTGTTGGATTTGTAAATCTCCAGGGAGTATTATCAGTCCCTTTCGATCTGGCTGCTGCCNTCTCCTCATTTTCTGCCATGGGGCTGCCTGTCGCAGAGTGGCTAGAATTTCTATTCTATCTTGACCGTTGGGTCTGCCATTGATAGCCGGTTTTGGACGTCCCCTAACTTTAGCGCGTATTTTAGTACCAAACCCCGTTTTACTGGTCTTTGCCAATTCTTTTTTTGAAATTCTCATTTGATTAATTAAATCGTCCGGAAGATTTGCTTTTACAGCTTCAATAATCATATCCTTTAAAAGCTGAGTTTGTTCACTGTTTAGTTCATCGCCCTCGTCCTTTTCATTGGATTTGTTTTCGTCAAGGCTATTATCCGTTTTGTCTGGCTCATCACTTTGTATTACTATTGCTCGGTGAGATAATACCAAAGTGCTTGCGAGTTCTAAGTCACTGCTGGAGACCAAATCGCGGCCACTCAGAGACGCAAGGGATTTTGCAGCATTTTGAGCCATTATAACTGGGCGGATGCTATAAACTCCAAGTTTTACTGCAGCAAGTGCAAGGGCTTCTTGTTGGTCTCTAGTTATATTTGATTTATGGTTGTCGATGTCAAATGGAGAGGGTCTGGCGGGCTTAAAATCACAATGCCTTACGTTGATCAAATCAATTTCAAACGCTAGTCTATCTGATATTTTTTGCAAAACATTCGGATCATCCTGTCTAGATTCATCAAAAATTAAAATTGGGCCCATTTTTTTTTCGTCTATCTGCTTGGAAATGACAGCTTGATTTTCTAAAGGTAACTTTTCGCCCATCACTTGTATAAACCATCCAGACTTTTCTAATAATCCAGGCTGTTTAACAAGTTTACCACTCGACATGCTCGACACAGCATCCACCCCACCCATAAGATCCGTTAATGTATAAAAAGGTTGCAAGATCGTTGGGGGTATCGCCTCAGATCTAAAGAGACCCCTTAGATGAGAGATATGCGCCTCACTAGCATTTTTAAAAACTATTCCTCCGAAAGTATGTGGAGCCATAGAACATAAATTTAGTGCTGTTTCCGCAAGTTTAGCACTGTTCATATAAACTTCTGGCATTTTTATCCTATGATTTTCTCAACAGATCTTTCGACCCTTGTTCCAGAACCGGCATCGTCAAGTGGATCTCGTCGCAATCTATGGCTTAAAGCCATTGGGGCAATTTTTCTCAATTGTGCTTTATCTACACTGCTGCTATTGCTGAGCGCCGCTAGCGCTCTGGCAGTTCTGACTAGCGTAAGTTCTCCTCGTAATCCGTCACTGCCCAAATCGATGCAAATTTCTGCACAACTCTCGAGAATTTTTTTGTCCACTGAAACTGAATTAAGATTTTTTCTAGCTTTTTGAATCTTATTTCTGAGCTTCTTATTTTCTTTCTGCCAATCTAAAACATACCCCTCTGGGTTGTTATCGTATTGATCTCTTCTTTGAATAATTTCAATGCGCTCATGGACAGTATCTGGTGTCATAACCTCTACAGATAACCCAAACCTATCAAGTAGTTGAGGTCTTAGTTCACCTTCCTCGGGATTTCCCGAGCCAATCAAAATGAACTTAGATGTGTGGCGGATTGATAGCCCCTCTCTTTCCACAACATTTTCACCCGATTGTGCAACATCTAGTAGTAAGTCAACAAGATGATCTTCTAATAGATTAACTTCATCAATATATAGGTAGCCGCGATTTGCTTTTGCAAGTAGCCCCGTTTGAAACCTCTTTACACCCTCAATTAAAGCATATTCGATATCCAGAGCACCAGTAATACGATCAGAGCTAATACCTAATGGCAAGTCGACCACAGGGGTATTTATATGTTGGAATTTTTTTGACGCTGTATCTACCCAAAGTGGTACATCTGTATATTTCTCAGAGTTTATGGGGCAGCCACTTACTACTTTAATGG